>NZ_JBHWVI010000013.1:0-80886 GCF_042737005.1 Streptomyces sp. NPDC060027 | reverse complement strand
GCCCCGTCCCCCTCCCCCGCCCCCTCCCCGGGCGGTACCGGCTCCGCGTCCGCTCCTCCCCCCACAGCCGGATCACCGCGGGCCACCGGAGACGCGGACGCGGACACCCGCGACTCCCCGGACCACGACGACCGGGCGACGGAAGAACGGGAGGACCGTGCCGGGGCCGCCCAGGTCACGCTCCCGTGTCTCACGGGCGTCGACACCGGGGGCCTCCCCAATCCCGACCAGGAGCTGGAGGAGGCCACACCCGGCGAGACCGCCGCCGACCCGGACGACCTGACCGCGCTGCGCCCGCCGGTCGTCATCGGCGACCAGCCGGGCCGCCCCCGGTCCACCTATCCGATCAGCCCCGCCTATCCCGAGGTCGGGGCCGACACACTCACCGCGTACGGCGCCGTCATCCACGGCGCGACGTACCTCCCGGCCGTCGGCGGCGGGCGGATGAAGGTGCTGTGGGTCCACGCCGACCGGCTGGTCGCGGACGACTACACCTTCCGTCTGGAGAGCGCGGACCAGGTCCAGACGATCGATGTGGACCTCGACATCCCGCAGGTCGACATCTACGTCACGCGGCTCACCGGTTCCATCGCCATCCCCGTCCTCGGCGTCGGCACCCCGCGCATCTGCATCGGGGCCGACATCGTCCCGGCGAACCTCCCGGTCGCCGTACAGCTGCCGAAGCTGTCGGTGACCGCGGTGGAGGCCGGTCAGGTGCTGGTCGACGCCGAAACGGTCAACTTCGCCGACCTGTCCATACACAGCAAGGCCCGATAGCCCACCCGTCCGCACCGCAGAGACCGATAGGAGACCGCCCCCATGGGCCGCTACAGCCGGCTCCACCGCATCCGGCAGATGGACCCGCAGCAGGACTACGAGGAGATCTTCCGCTGGGTCACCCAGTACGAGTTCCCCTGGGACTACCTCCAGGGGTCTCGGTCGCCTTCCTGCGGGACTACGGCGTACCGCGCATCTCGCGGCTCCTGGACCGCACCCAGGAATTCGAGCGCGCCGGGCAGAAGCGGTACGACGACACCGTGCTGATCGCTCACGAGATGGTCCGCGACGGCATGGAATCCGGACAGGCCCGTGCCGCGGCCCGCCACCTCAACCGCATCCACGGCCGCTATCGCAAACCCAACGAGGACTACCTGTACGTCCTGGCCACGACCGTGGTGGGCCCCAAACGGTGGATCGACCGGTACGGCTGGCGGGCACTGTCCGAGCAGGAGACCGAGAGCCTCGCGCTGGTGGGACGGCGCATGGGCGAGCTGATGGGCATCACCGGCATACCCGCCGACTACGCGGGCTTCGCCCACCTCCACGACGCCTACGAGCAGAGGATGTTCGCGTACGACCCGGCCAACCGGCGGGTCGCCGCGGCGACCCTGAGAGTCGTCACCCAGTGGTACCCCAACCTCGTGCGTCCCCTGGTGGCGCGTGCCTCGCTCGCCGTCCTCGACGAACCGCTGCTCACCGCGCTGGGCTTCCGTCCGCAGCCGCGTCCGGTCCGCGAGGCCGCCCACCGCGCCCTGCGCACCCGGGCCGCACTACTGCGCCGGCTGCCGCCGCGGCCCGAGTGGTGGCCGTACCGGAACAAGCCCCGCAGCTATCCCTTCGGCTGGACCCTGGACGACCTCGGCCCGCACTGGGCCCACAGCAGGCCGCTCCAGCCTCTCCCGGAGGAACACCCCGCCGACACGGACACGACATCCGCACCCCGGCAGCCGGTGGACCGGCGGACGGCCTCCGAACGGACGCGGGACGAGCCGCCCCCGGCCGTCATTCCCGCTCCGGCGGACGGACCACCGGAGACTTCCGCTCCCGCCACCCGTCCGCCGGACGGACCACCCGCGGCCGTGACACCTTCCACCCCTCCGGTGGACCGCCACACACCTCTGGAGCAGCGATGACCGAGACGGACCGAGAAGCCGCGTCACGCCCCGCGACCTTCACCGTCCACGCCCCGGCGACGGGCGAGGCGCTCGCCGACCACCCGGTCCACGGACCGGCGGATGTGGCCCGCGCCGTGGAGCGGGCTCGGTCGGCCGCGGCCGGCTGGGCGGCGCTGCCCGCGGCCCGGCGCCGCGACCATCTGCTGCGCTGGAAGCGGAAGCTCGCGTCCACGCTGGACGACCTCGCGGACATGATCACGGCGGAGACGGGCAAGCCGCGCGGTGACGCGGTGCTGGAGGCGGTCCTGACGCTGGAGCACCTCACATGGGCGGCTCGCAACGCGGGCCGTGTGCTGCGGCGGCGCGGTGTGCGCACCGGGCTGCCGGCCGCCCATCAGCGCGCCACGCTGGTTCACCGGCCGCTCGGTGTGATCGGGGTGATCGGGCCGTGGAACTACCCCCTCTACACCCCGATGGGTTCGATCGGTTACGCCTTGGCGGCGGGCAACGCCGTGGTGTTCAAGCCGTCCGAGTACACGCCGGGCACGGGTGTCCTGGTGGCCGGTCTGTTCGACGAGGCCGTTCCCGAGCACGCGGGGCTGCTCGGCGTCGTCACGGGAGCGGCGCCGACGGGCGAGGCGCTGGCCCGGTCCGGGGTCGACAAGGTGGCGTTCACCGGGTCACCGGGGACGGCGCGCAAGGTGATGGCGGTGTGCGCGCAGTCGCTGACGCCGTTCCTCGCCGAGTGCGGCGGCAAGGACGCGACCGTCGTCACCGCCGAAGCGGACCTCGACGCGGCCGCCGACGCGATCGTGTGGGGCGCGATGAGCAACGCCGGCCAGACCTGCGCGGGCGTCGAACGCGTCTACGCCGTGCGGGAGGTGCACGCCGCGCTGTGCCGCAAGGTGGTGGAGCGGGCCGGTGCGCTGAGTGTCGGCCCGGGGCCGGACTCCGCGTACGGTCCGATGACGATGCCGGGTCAGGCCGCCGTGGTCCAGCGGCACGTGGACGAGGCGCTGGCGGCCGGTGCGCGCGCCCTGCTGGGCGGATCGGCGTCGGTGACCGGGGCGTACGTGACGCCGGTCGTCCTGGCCGACGTACCGGAGGACGCGGCCGCGATGCGGGAGGAGACCTTCGGACCGACGGTGGTGATCAACGCGGTGGCCGACGCGGACGAGGCGGTGCGGCACGCCAACGCCTCTCCCTACGCGCTGGGCGCCTCGGTGTTCAGCGGCGACCGTCGCGCCGGGGCCGCGATCGCCGCCCGGCTGCGGGCCGGTGCGGTGTCCGTCAACTCCGTGCTCGGCTTCGCCGCCGTGCCCGCGCTGCCGTTCGGCGGCTCGGGGGATTCGGGTTTCGGACGCATCCATGGCGCGGACGGGCTGCGGGCCTTCACCGCGCCCCAGTCCGTCACGGTCCAGCGCTTCGCCCCGCCGGTGAACCTGACCTCCTTCACCGCTCCGGCGACCGCCAGGGCCCGCGCGGTCTCCTTCGCGCGGTGGCTGCACCAGCGGCGCTGAGGCACGACGCCGAGCGCGAACCGTCAGGCGTCGAGGAGCGGGGCGAGGTAGCGGCGGGCGAAGGCGCGGGCCTGGTCCTCGTCCTCCATCTCGATGCAGCTGGACGGGTTCAGCAGGAAGGAGACCGCGACGCGGATCATGAGTTCGGCGACGGGCCGGGGGTCGGATTCGGGATGTCCTTCGGCCTGCTGGGCACGGCGCAGATGCGCTGTCAGGTAGTCGCAGGTGGCCGCGAGCGAGGGCCCGCCCTGAACGGTCAGGTAGGGCAGTACCACCTCCGGTTCGAGGCGCAGCAGACCGCCGAAGAGCGGGTGGGCCCGCGTGTACCGCAGGGCCACCACGAAGCCCTCGACGACCCGCTCGGCCATGGTCGGCAGAGGCGCCACCGCACTGTCCAGTTTCTGGAAGAACCTGCTGCCCTCGCGCAGCAGGCAGGCCTCGACCAGTCCGTCCTTGCTCTGGAACCGGCGGTAGACCGTGACCCGCGAGACCCCGGCCCGCTTGGCGACGTCGTCCACCGAGGAGCGGCGCAGGCCGAAGGTCGTGAACTGCTCCAGCGCGGCGTCCAGGATGCGCCGCGCCAACTTTTCCTCCGTCTCGGGCCGGGCGATGGCCCGCGCGAGCAGGGAGTCGTTCGCAGATGTCGTCATGGTGCTCCTCACGATACCGCCACATCCACCCAAAAGAGACTATGAGACATCGAGCATTTCTTTGTAACCAACCCGGAACCCGGAGGACCCATGGGCACTCGACTCACCCCGGAACAGACCGACTTCGTCGCGGCCGTCCGCGACTTCGCCAAACGTGAATGCGGAACGCGCGACCAGCGCGACGCACTGACCGGGAGCGGCCGTGAGCCGCACAGCGCCGAGCTGTACGCCAGGCTCGCGGACTTCGGCTGGCTCGGTGTATGCCTGCCGGAGGAGTACGGCGGCGCCGGCGGCGGGCTGGCCGACGCCTGCCTTTTCCTGGAGGAGACGTCCTACGGGATGGTCCCCGCGGGCGGCTTCGTCACCACCGTCATCACCGCCAAGGCCTACGAGCGGTTCGGCACGGAGCGCCAGAAGGCCGAGGTGCTCGCGGGCGCGGTGCGGGGCGCGGTCCTCGCCATCGCGATGTCGGAGCCGGCGGCGGGCTCCGACGTGGGCGCCCTGAGCTGCCGCGCGCGACGAGGGCCGGACGGAGACTGGCTGATCGACGGTCAGAAGACCTGGATCTCCAACGCCCATGTGGCCGACAGCATCCTGCTCGTGGCGCGCACCGGCGGGGCCAAGCACGCCGGGCTGACGATGTTCCACGTTCCGGCCGGCACACCCGGGGTGGAGATCCGGGGCATCGAGACCATGGGCGGCCGGGAGGTCAACGACGTCTTCTTCAGCGGCGTGCGGCTGCCTGCGGACGCCGTCGTCGGGGAGGTCGACAACGGCTGGCGGCAGCTGATGGCCGGGCTGAACTACGAGCGGCTCTTCCTCGCCGCCACCATGCTCGGTCTGACGCGCCGCGCCTTCGACGACGCCGTCGCCTACGTCCGTGAGCGCGAACAGTTCGGCCGGCCCGTCGGCTCGTTCCAGGCGCTGCGGCACCGGATCGCCGACCTCGCCACGGAGATCGAGTGCACCCGGCTGCTGGTCCGGGAGGTGGCCGCGGACTGCGACGCCGAACCGGACCGGCTCTTCCCCCGCGAGGCGTCCATGGCCAAGCTCAAGGCCACCGAGACCGCCAAGCGGGCCGCCCTCGAAGGCATGCAGATGATGGGCGGCTACGGCTACGCCACCGAGTACGACATGGAACGCCATCTGCGGGCGGCGGTCGTCTCCACCGTCTACGGCGGGACGAGCGAGATCCAGCGGGACGTGATCGGCAAGAGCTACGGATTCTGACGGACACGACGCGGCGGCCGGCGCTTCCCCTCCGGGGTGGAGCGCCCGCCGCCGTGATCCGCGCCCCGCATCAGCCCTCGTACAGCTCCGTCAGCGCGGCGCCGTACTTCTCGCGGATGACCCGCCGCCGCATCTTCAGCGACGGCGTCAGCTCGCCGGTCGCCGGACCCCACTCCTCGGCCAGCAGCGTGTGGCGCTTGACCCGCTCGGTGCGGTTCAGCCGGGAGTTGGCCGCGGCCACCGCACGGTCCACCTCCTCCCGTACGGCAGGATGCGCCGCCAGGGCCGCCAGGTCGCCGCCGGTGTCGATGCCGTGGGACGCCGCCCAGGCCGGTGCCGCCTCCGGGTCGAGGACCAGCAGCGCCACGAGGTAGGAACGGTTGTCTCCGTGGACGAGGGCCTGCCCGATCAGCGGGTGCTCCTTGAGGGCGTTCTCCACCAGGGCCGGGGAGACGTTCTTGCCCGTCGAGGTGATGATCATCTCCTTCCTGCGGTCGGTGATCCAGAGGTAGCCGTCCTCGTCCAGGCGCCCGATGTCACCGGTGCGCAGCCAGCCCTCCTCCTCCACCGCAGGCCGCACCGTGCCGTCCTCTCGCAGATAGCCCGGGAACACGGTCGCGCCGCGCACCTCGATCTCGCCGTCCGCGGCGATCCCGACCTCGGCCGAGGAGACGGGCCGCCCGACCGAGCCGAGCCGGAATCCGGTGCGGGGACTGTTGGTGGTCGCCACCCCCGTGGTCTCCGTCAGCCCCCAGGCATCCATGATCACGATCCCGAACCCGGCCCAGAACCGCACCACGTCGATCGGCATGGGCGCCGACGCGCTGGCCGCCCAGGTGACCCGGTCCAGACCGCCCGCCGCGAGCAGCGGCAGCAGGACCTCCTCCCGGTGCCGGGCATAGGCGGCCCGCAGTTCGGCGGGCGGCTCCTCGCCCCGCTCCCGGTGGGCGACATGGTCGCGTGCCCCCCGCGCGGCCTCCTCGATGACCGCCTGCTGCTCCGCCGGCAGCAGCGACAGGAGGGAGCGGACGGTGGTGGCGAGTTTCTCCCACACGCGCGGTACGCCGAAGAACTGGGCCGGGCGCACCTCGCGCACCGTCTCGGCGAGGCCCGCCGGATCGGGGCACAGGTAGACGTGCGAGGCCCGGTGGCACGGCAGGTAGATGCCGAGCATGCGTTCCGCGATGTGTGCGAACGGCAGGTAGCAGATGTGCTCGACGTGCGGCGGCAACTCCACGACCTCGTCCAGTGCGAGGGCGTTGGCCAGCACGTGCCGGTGACCGAGCACCACGCCTTTGGGTTCTCCGGTGGTCCCGGAGGTGTAGACGACGGTCAGGGGGTCATCGGGCCGGGCCGTGTCCAGGGACTTCGCGAACCGCTCCGGCACCGGTTCCCGACTGAGTGCGGCCTACGGGAAGTGGCCGTCCTGCGCCCCGGGTTCCACGACGACGAGCCGGTCCAGGGGGGTGTCGGCGTCGTCGAGCAGCGGTGCCCACAGAGACACCTGCGTCCGTCCTCGACGACGGCGATGCGTGCCCGGCAGTTGCGGGCGATGTGGGTGACCTGTTCGGCGGCCGAGGTGCCGTAGACGCTGACGGGCACCGCGCCGAGGCGGACCAGCGCCAGGTCGGACAGCCAGTGTTCGGGCCGGTTGGCCATCATCAGCAGGACGTGGTCGCCGCGGCCGACGCCGAGCGCCGCGTACCCGGCCGCGAGCCGCGTGGTGTGTTCCCGGACCTGGGACCAGGTGAGTGTGGTCCAGCCGCCCTCACCGGTTCCGGCACCGTCGTCCTGCCGCCAGGACAGGGCGGGCAGGTCGGCGTACCGGCGGGCGTTGCGTTCCAGGAGCAGCGGCACGGTCTGTCCGGTCGCTTCCGCTGCTGGTTCCCCAGTGGTGCGCGGGGCTGTCGTCATCTAACTCGGCCTCCTGGCGGTCGGCGTGCTCGGTGTGGTGAGGGGGGCGGCGGCTCAGCCGTCGGTGAAGGTCTCGCCGCGCTCGGCCTTGCGCAGCAGCAGTTCGGGCGGCGTGAAGCGCTCGCCGTGCAGGTCGGCCAGTTCGCGGGCGCGGGCGACGAAGCCCGGCAGGCCGTCCGGGTAGCCGTTGGCGTACTGCAGGACGCCAACGGTCCAGGCCGGAAATCCGATGCCCAGCAGGGAACCGACGTTGGCGTCCGCCACCGACACCAGTACGTCTTCCTCCAAGCAGCGCACAGCGTCCAGTGCCTCGACGAAGAGCATCCGCTCCATGAGCTCGTCCAGGTCGGCGGGCGGCAGGCCGGGGTCCGTGAAGTGCTCGCGCAGGCCCGGCCAGAGCTCGGTCCTGCGGCCGTCGGCGTAGTCGTAGAAGCCTGCGCCCGCGGCACGGCCCGCGCGGCCGAACTCGCCGGTCATCCGGTCCACGACGGCGTCGGCCGGGTGCGGGTGCCGGACGCCGCCCGCCTCCTCGGTGGCGCGGCGGGTCTCCTCGCGGATCCGGCGCGGCAGGGTGAGCGTCAGCTCGTCCATCAGGGCGAGCACCCTGGCCGGGTAGCCGGCCTGCGCGGCGGCCTGTTCCACGGTCGCCGGATCGATGCCTTCGCCGACCATGGCGACGCCCTCGTTCATGAAGTGCCCGATGACCCGGGAGGTGAAGAAGCCCCGGCTGTCGTTGACGACGATCGGTGTCTTGCCGATCTGCCGGACGAGGGCGCGGGCCAGCGCCTCGTCACCGGTCTCGCGCCCCTTGACGACTTCGACCAGCCGCATCTTGTCGACGGGCGAGAAGAAGTGCAGCCCTATGAAGTCCTCGGGCCGCCGCACGCCTTCGGCGAGCAGGGTGAAGGGAAGGGTGGACGTGTTGGAGCACAGCAGGGCGTCGGGGGCGACGGCCTGCTCCGCCTCCTGGAACACCCGGTGCTTGAGTGCCGGATCCTCGAAGACCGCCTCGATCACGGCGTCGCAGCCCGCCAGATCCCTGGCGTCGTCCGTCGGCACGATCCTGCCGAGGAGTGCGTCGCGCCGTTCCTCGGTCGTACGTCCCTGGGCGACGGCCCTTTCCAGCAGGCCCGCCGCGTGCGCCTTGCCGCGCTCCGCCGCTTCGGTCAGACGTCCTTCAGTACGACGTCGATGCCCGCCTTCGCGCAGGCGTACGCGATGCCGGCGCCCATCATCCCGCCACCGAGAACGGCGGCCCTGGTGACCGTGCGGGCGGGCAGTTCCCGGGGGCGTCCGGCGCCGGAGTCGACCGCCTGGAGGTCGAAGAAGAACGCCTGGATCATGTTCTTGGTGATCTTGCCCGGTGAGCAGGTCGTTCAGATAGCGCGCCTCGACGACGAAGGCCGTGTCGATGTCGACCTGGGCGCTTTCCACGGCCGCCGCCAGGATGTTGCGCGGTGCCGGGCAGGGGGCGCCGCCCGTCTTCGCACGCAGGAGCGCGGGGAGGGCGGGCAGGTGCGCGGCGAGCGCCGGGTGGGCGGGCGTGCCGCCGGGGATGCGGTATCCGGGAGCGTCCCAGTGTTGCGCCGACTTGGGGTGTGCGTGGACGAACGCGCGGGCGCGGGCGAGGAGTTCGGTCCGGTCTGCCGCGATCTCGTCGACCAGTCCCGCTTCGAGGGCCCGCGCAGGACCGTACTGCGTCCCCTCCAGCAGCACCTTGCGCAGGGCGTCGACGACACCGAACATCCGGACCGTGCGCACCACTCCCCCGCCGCCGGGCAGCAGGCCCAGGGTGACCTCCGGGAGTCCGACGCGGGCCGCCAGCCGGTCGAGGACGATCCGGTGGTGGCAGGCGAGGGTGATCTCGTAACCGCCGCCCAGCGCGGCCCCGTTGATCGCCGCGACAACGGGCAGGCCCAGCGTCTCCAGCCTGCGCAGGGCACGCTTGACGCGCAGCCCTGCCTCGAAGGAGTGTCCGGCGGTCGCGGGGGTGACGGCGATCAGGTCGCGCAGGTCGCCGCCGGCGAAGAAGGATTTCTTGGCGGAGGTGACGACGACGCCCCTGAGGGTGTCGCGCCGGGCCTCCAGCCGGTCCACCGTGGCGTCCAGGGAGTCGATGAACGCCGCGTTCATGGTGTTGGCGGACTGGTCGGGATCGTCGAGGACGAGCGTGACGACGCGGTCGGTGTCCTCTTCCCAGCGGATGGTGCTGCTCTCGGCGATGGTGGCCACGAATCGGTCTCCAAAGATACGGATGGAGGGACGGGGACGGGGACTTGGCGCGCTGTGCCGCTTCAGAGGCGTTCCACTGGCCATCGTGGGTGCCTCCGGTCCGGCCGAGGAGATCGGCGCGCGAGGTGTGCGGGGCAGCGGAAACGCCGAGATCGGCGAGGAGCATGAGGTGGTTCAACGTCTGCCGCACCGAGAACTTACTGAGCGTTCGCTAAACAAGGTATGAGTGGCGGTGAAGACGGTCAACGCCTGGGACAGACCGAGTTTTCGACTCGTTCCCAGAGTTCTGCGAGTGAACTCCCCTTCAGAGTCATGGACTTCGAGAAGAGCACGTCGAGCGAGCCTGACGGCTTCACCCGCACCTACTGAGCGATCGATAAGCGGGAAAGCGGCGACGACCGCCCCTCATGGACGTACGATGTCCCCGTCGCCGACCCGTCCGAGGAGAGCCGTTGAGCACCGAACCGAGTCAGGCCACCGCCGCCGCTCCCGCGCGGCGCTGGCGCTCGTACGGCCCGCTCACCCTGCACCCGATCCTTCTGCACGCCATGGAGGCGTTCAACGAGCACGGCTACCACGGCACTTCGGTCCGGGACATCGCCGGCCGGGTCGGTGTCACCGTGCCCGCGCTCTACTACCACTACGAGAACAAGCAGGCACTGCTCTCCACGTTGCTGGAGACTTCCATGAAGGACGTCCTGGACCGTTGCCGGGCCGCCGCTGAGGAAGCCGGTGACGACCCGCTGCCCCGCTTCCGCGGCATGGTGGAGTCGATCGTGCTCTACATGGCCCACCGCAAGGGGCTCGCCTTCCTGGACACGGAGATCCGCAGCCTGGAGCCCGCGAACCGCGCCCGGTACGTGGCACTGCGGGACTATCTGGAGCACATGCTGCTGGACACCGTGCAAGCGGGCATCCGCCAGGGCACCTTCACCACGCCGATCCCGGCCGACGCCGTCCGCGCGGTCCTCATCATGTGCCAGGGCGTCGCCAACTGGTACCGCGAGAGCGGTTCCCTGACCGCCGAGGAGGTCGCCGAGCGCCACGTTCTGCTGAGCCTCGGCACGGTCGGCTACCCCAAAGCCTTCACCGGCGAGCCCGTCCCGGCGCCCCGCCCACGGGGGGCGCCACGGAGGCGGCAGACCTAGCCGCTTCTTCCGGTTCACCGCGCGGACCAGATGAAGCGGTCGCGCACCGCATCATCGGTCAACGACACGCACAGAGCAACGATCAGGTGGTGAGAAGGGACCTCGCCGGTGAGAAGGGGACTCGTCGGCCTCATGGGTGCTGCGGGGGTCCGATGACCTTCTGTCCGATCTGCTCGGCAAGCCACTCCGCGAAGCGGTCCTCGTACCCATCGCCATTGCGGCGCCGGACGTGGACGAGGACCAAGTGCGTGTCGGCGCGGGCGTCGGGACCACGAGAGTCACAGTTCAGCAGGAGCGTGACCTCAGCGTGTTTCCCCTCGCCGTACACGTCACGTTCCGGCGCCCCAGGCCACGACAATGAGGACCAGCGGATCTCAGCCTGGTGGGGGCCGATCACCGCGGCGAAATGATCCTCGGTGCTCCCCAGAGGCTGGTCCAGCATCGAGACGGTCAGGGGAAGGTACGCCTCTATGCCGGCCAGGTTGTCGGGAAGCTCACGGGCGGGAGCCGAACAGGTCAGGTCCGGGATGCCGGGCAGCGGAACGACGGGCGCGTCCGCGTCCATGTTCCAGCACGTGAACCACGATTCCGGCAGGGCGTCACGCAGCCGCTTCACCTCGGTGACGGTGGGTATCTCGGCCTCCACCGACACCTCGGAGTGGGGCTGGGCACCGAACGCCACCATCTCGCGAGCCACGCGCAGGGCCAGACCAAGGTCGGGCGTGCGGAAGACGGGGTAAGCGACGTCGTTCGACATGGGAAGACTCTGACACGACCTCGAGCGAGGAGTCCTTCTGATTTTGCCGCGGGATCGGCTAGAGCCAAACGAAACGCCCTTAGAGGGCATCTGATCTAGGTAGTTGGTGTTCTGGGATGGTTTTGTGACTGGTGCTGTTGGCGGTCGTTGGATGGGGCGTGAGTGTTCGTCGTCCTTACCGCAGTGACGTGTCCGACGCCCGCTGGGCCTTGATCGAACCGGTCTTCACCGCTTGGCGGGCGGGGCGGACCGGGCCCGGCACGGCAGCTCGGGTGCACGATCTGCGAGAGATCGTGAACGCGA
Source organism: Streptomyces sp. NPDC060027 (assembly GCF_042737005.1). NCBI lineage: Bacteria > Bacillati > Actinomycetota > Actinomycetes > Kitasatosporales > Streptomycetaceae > Streptomyces > Streptomyces sp. NPDC060027. The sequence continues at coordinate 69,237 of NZ_JBHWVI010000013.1, read as the reverse complement.
TCCTCTACGTCAACCGCACGGGCATCCCGTGGGAGTATCTGCCGCACGACTTCCCGCCGTTCAAGACCGTCTATGACTACTACGCGAAATGGGAAGCCGACGGCACCACCCAGCAGGTCCACGATCTGTTACGCGACAAGACCCGCCGGTTCCATGGCCGCCGGGCGGAGCCGACTGCGGCCGTGGTGGACGCGCAGAGCGTGAAGACCTCGGCGAACGTCGCCGAGACCAGCCAGGGCATCGACGCCGGCAAGAAGACATCCGATGCGAAGAACGTGTCAAGCCGCCAGGGTAAGACGGGGTTCTGGCAAGGTCGGAAAGGCCACGGCTTCGTTGAACGGTACGCGGTGAGTCAGGCAGTAGTGAAGGCAGCCGATCATCCGGTTGAAGAGGTTTCTCTGGGCGGCCGTGTGGCGGTCTCCAGCGTCACGGCGGCGGTCGTAGTGAGCTCGTGCTCCGTCGGAGTGGGCCATCGCTGAGAAGGCCCACATATAGCCGACGCCTGCCAATCTCTGGTTCTTGACCCTGCGGGCTGCGACGGACACGCTCTTGCCGGACGCTCTGGTGACGGGGGCGGATCCCGCGTACGCCTTCAGCCCTCTGGCGTCGGCGAACCGAGTCCGGTCGTCGCCGATCTCAGCCAGAACGCGGGCCCCGCTGAGCGGGCCCAGTCCCGGAAAACTTGTGATGATCTCGGCATCGGCGTGGGCCTCGAATGCCTGAACTGCGGCTTCGGCGAGATCGTCGGCACTCGCGCACGCGGCCTCAAGCTGCCGAAGTAGCGCAAGTGCCTGCCGTCCCATGGCCTCCTCAACCAGGGGAAGATGGTGCATTTGCGGAGCGCGAAGCGCGCTGTGCAGAAGCTCGACTTCCCTGTCGATGGTGTTCTTGCGTCCAGCCTTCTTCAGCACGGCCAGCAGCTGCGTCCGAGTGAGCTTGGCCGCTTGGCGTGGGGTGGGTGCCGCAGCCAGAAGAGACCGCGCTATGGGGTGATAGATGCCCTCCCGTCGGCGGCCGACAGCGGCCAGATAGCTCGGAAAGTACTCGCGCAAGTGGGAGTGCAGCTTGTTGCCAGCTTGCGTTCGATCCCAGACGGCATCCTGCTGGGCACGGGCTAGAACCGCTACGGTCTGGGCCACTTCAGAGTCGGCGGGAAGCGTGCGGTGAGCTGGGGCATCGGTGCGGAGGATGTTCGCGAGCACCATGGCGTCCAAGTGGTCGGACTTCTTGCGGGAGACGGTGTATCGGTCCCGGTATCGGGCAGCGGCCATCGGGTTGATGGCGTAGACGGGCCGGCCCGTTGCCCGCAGACAGGCGACAAGAAGACCGCGGGAAGTCTCGATGGCCACCGGGATGGGATCCTGTGGACTATCGCCGTGCTCGGCGAGCATTCGCAGCAGCTGGTCGAGCCCTTCCGCTGTGTCATCGATGCGAGCCCGGGCCACCAGCGAACCCGTTTCGTCGACGATGGCTATGTCGTGGTGATCGCTGGCCCAGTCGATGCCGCAGAACGCTCTCACTCGCCTCATGCTTTCTCGTCCGACCTGTGTTGTTTCTGGTCACAGCCGTGCAGGGCATGCGTCTCTCTAATGGAAGGGCTCAAAGGCCCGACATCCGATTAGCCGTTCATGACCCCAGCGGCCTGCGGGGCCCTCGGTCTTGATCGGAGCTGGTGGCTCCCGAACATGTAAGAGGTAGTCCCCGCAGGGGGCTTGGACCACGATCATCATCGGTGATCCAAGTGGTCGCTCTCGACGCCGACGGCGAGCGCCAGCACACGTCAGTCTTCTTTGAGGGCTCCCGGCCCGGATCAATGGAGGACATCGTGCTGACGCCGGCGGCCGGCGTCGAGGAGGTGCCTTCAGCAACCTCAGCTACCGCCCATTAGATCAAAGGGCGCAAGCGGCACCTGATCACCGACACGCTTGGTCTGGTGCTGGCCGTCCTGGTCACCGCCGCGAACGTGCACGACACCACCGGCGGCAAGCTCCTGCTCGACGACCTGGCCGCAGCACATCCCAGCGTGACCAAGGTCTGGGCCGACGGCGGTTACCAGAACAGCATCTTCAACCACGGCGCACGGTTGGGCATCGACGTCGAGGTGGTGCAGCGGCCACGGACGAAGGGGTTCGAGCCGCTGCCGAAACGGTGGGTGATCGAGCGGACCTTCGGCTGGCTGATGCAGCACCGCCGCCTGGCGCGTGACTACGAAGCCCTCCCTCAGAGATCGAGGGCGATGATCCACTGGGCCATGGCTGCCAAAATGTCCCGCGAACTGACCGGAGAATCCGTACCAACCTGGCGAATCGAAACGGACATCCCGTGCACATCAGCGTGAACCTTGATCAGATGCTCTCTTAGCCACCCAGGTACCCGCGCGTTAGGGCGAGGCCGCCGCCTCGGCGGTCGAGCAGCTCGCCCAGCGCGTTGACGGCTTCGTCCCGGTTGGTGTCCTTGAACTTGTTCATAGCGAACTTGACCGACAACCGCCATCGCTCTTCCATGACGAAGAAGGACTGGCGTTCTGCGAGTGTGGGTGGATCAGGGGTGCCGAGTCGGGATTCCATTGCGCGCGCCGTGGCCTCCAGGAGATCTGTCTGGCGCCGGAGTTCCTGTACGACCGCGGCGGCCTGCGCGATGGGATCGCCTTGGGGCGTGCCCGGAAGGAGGCCTGGCGCAGCAGGTGGCGGGGTCAAATTGTGCGGGGCTGGTGCCGCCTGTCCTGGCATAGGTGATGTTGCCTGCAACTGACGCAGGCGATCGGCGATCGCGGCCTGCTCCTTCGTTCGAGTCCGGAGGTCGGCCGTGACTGCAGGGCGGACCAGCTCCGCGAGCATGGCCCTTTCCTCTTCGCGGTGAGCGACTTGTTGGGCTTGTTGAAGACGTGTCACCAGTGCCTGGATTTCGCGTCTGCGGACCTCTCCGAAGCCGCCTCCCTTCATTACGGCCGCAGCGTCGCGCGCCTGCTCGGCCTGGAGGTCTTGAATTCGGAATCCTAGCTCCTCCGACCGGCTGACTTCCATCCGGCGCAGTTGTACCGACTGTGTGACCCGGCCGACCGTGGTCTCCGCTCCGGCGAGAGGTTCGTCACTCATACGGATGGGTGAGGACCATTCCGTTTCATCGGTGTAAGTGAGTACCGGATCCCGGATAAAAAGGCTGTCCTGGATTCCGTTGGTGAACACAAGTTTGAGGCTGATCGTGAGGTAGACTTTCTTCGATTGTCGTTGCGCTCGGGCGATCGAGAGACGATTCTGGGCGATGAGGTCGTCAGCCTTGCTGTTGAGTTCTGGTTCGGCGAGGGCCCTCTCGACCCGCCCCCGCACATAGCTGGCGTCTTTTTGGGCCATCAGATATGAATTGATTCCGGTGGCGATCATGGGAGCCGCGCCCTTGAAGAAGCCGATCGCCCAGCGGCCCATCCGGCCGGGTTCGGGAGCCACAGGGGCAGGGGCGGGTTTTCTTGCAGCGGGAGCGAGTTTCCCCGAGGGGGGTGCTCCGCCAGTCTCGGGAGTGCGTGCCTGTCCGCCCCTTGTAGGTGGGGCGGTTCCCCCGCCGGTTCCCGGGGTTCCCCCGCCGGGCGTTTGGTGTTCCAGTCGATCTAGGGCCGACTTGATCAACGCAGGGTTCCGGATGCACATTTGACGGCCGCCGCGAATCCCCTCTGGCCCGATGAGGATATCGAAGTCCTCGAGTTTGATATTCTTCACCCGAAGGTGATTCTCGACCAGGTTTCGATAAGGGTCTCCGCTAACTTCTTTAAGTGTCGCTTTTGTGTGCTCGTAGTATTTCATGAAGTCTAGTTCTTTGGTGAAATCAAAGACGCGTCCCATTTTGTTCTGATCCAGCTTGACGCGGCCGAGTCGCTGCGAGGTCGGTTTTCCTTGCTCTTGCGCCCGAAGGGCGCCGTACTCGTTCGCCACGTCAGGCTCGTCACTGAAATAGAGGCCCTCACCCAAGTCGTGGCGGTACGGTCCGTCGCGAGCCACGGCGGCGCCTTCCGCGTATCCGCGGTACCAGAATTCATCCGCGAGGCTGAGAGCGGCATCCGGGCCGACCGGGACGGTCATCGGCCGCGGTGAGCCCGCCATGAATCGTTCCACCACCTGATGCGCCTGACGCTCGGAGATGTCCGCTCCTCCTCGGCTGAGCGGTGGCGCTCCTGCAGGCACCGGCCGAGTCCGATTCTGCGCCACGTGCACCAGTTCATGGACCAGCAGGACGGCGCCGGGGAGTGTGTGCGGGGCATAGGTGCCGGGAGCGAAGGCGATGTCCGAACCCCGTGTGAAGGCGGCGGCGCGCAGTTGCTGTGCCGCTGCTGCAGACTCCCCATCGGTGTGGACTCGGACCGTGCTGAAGTCAGTGCCGAGCCGGCTCTCCATGACGTGCCGGACGTCGGGCCGGAGCGCTTCCCCGCTCCCTTGTGAGGGTTTGAAAACGGACATCGTCCTCGTGGTACGCGGGCGTTGCGACGTACGTCGTGAAGAGGGAGAGTCGTGTGCGAACTGCGCCATGTGCTGCTCCCGTCCCCCCGGAAAGTCGAATACGCCTCGGTTCGGTGCCTTCGTAGCGAGTCTGCACCACACCGGGTGAGGCCGCTTCACCGATTGGGCCGCCTGGGTCCAGAGCGCGAAACGCGCCGGTGACGGCGAGTCGAGGTCCATGGCCACCTCCACGATGGCGACTTCGATACCGTGGCTCGACGACGATACGGCCGTCGTCTTCGTGGTGCGGGCTGGAAGCTCGCACGCTTGGGCATCCTCTGCATCACCCCGCTCTCGGTGCTACAGCGGAGCCAACCAGAGCGGTGGGCCGAGTAACCGTCATCTCGCCGCTAGCGGTCCTGGCCAACTCCACGGACCGACTGCACACGGCCGACTGGGAGTGTGGAGCCTGGCCCGCGTCTGGGCCAAGCCAATGCGTCGGTGTTCGATGAACTCGGGGTGTGCGGAGGCGTGGGCTCTTGGCCGACGTACGCGATCCACTCAGGGAGTTTACGGGTTCTGACGTGGCAATTCGTCGAGCCAGTGCCGGCCATCGAGGTTCGAGTGCTCAGGTTGCGGGCCGTTGCACCCCGCGTAAGCATCGTAGGTGTAGAGCTTTACTTGGAAAACCTAGCCAATTCGGGGCCTCTGGTGTCCCGAGTAGGAGAAGCCCGGTCGTCGGGCAATGGTCCGGCGAACCGGAGGTGGTGGCGGGAGCCGAGGCAGACATCGCCTTCGGTTCGCCGTGCCCAGGCCGCGTGTCACGTGTCCTCTGAGGACGCCGTGCCAACTCTCAAGCGGCCCTTCTGCTCCCTATGCAACGGCCTTCAATTCAGCTCACCGGCTTTCCGCTCCGGGCGGAGCATGCAGCACCGATCGGATTCTGTGACTGCGTCAAACCTCAGGACTCGGCGGATTCGCCTGTTGTCGAGGATGATGGTGTGTCATGGAAGCAGGGTCGCTTGAATGGGTTAATGGGATGCGTGTACAGGAGTGGGTGCATGGAGAGTGACAGTGACTGGATAGGGTGCGAGAACTGCGGTAGTCGACAGAAGAAACACCCTGACGTGCACACGTGCGCTCGCTGCGGTTTCCGGTTCGACCCTGCGGATTCGTATGAGGAACCCGTGCCCGAACCAGTGCGACCTCCTCCACCACCTCCTCCACCTCCACCTCCAGCACCTCCACCACCTCCCCCGAAGGAAAGTGGAATTGTGGAGGGGACGGTCCGCGATGTCCAGACCCGAACGCAGGGTGGGGGCGGAGATTCGGCAAGCATGTTCGTTATGAATTTCCGGGTGGAGGAATATGACGATGCCGGCGCTCGGGTGAAACTTGTGCCGATCGAGATGAGGGGGATCATATTCGAGGGCTCCGTGGCCAACGGTGACCGGGTTCGCGCCAGTGGCCGGATGCGGTCGGGGACGCTGCGCGTGAAGAAACTGCACAACCTGACCACCGGCGCGGACGTTTCTGCCAAGCAGTTTTCGAGAATCGGGTGCGCCATCTTTCTGGCCTTCGTCGTGTGCGTGGTCGTGGTCCTGATCGTGACGTCACGCATGCGATAGCGAGGCTCGATAGGGCCGACCTCCCGCCCACCTGTGTTTCCGGTCGGGTTGTTGGGCATCTCCTGCGGTCACTGCCGTCGACGAGGGAACGGCACTCGCAGATCCACCATGTGGTAGTCGGTGGAGTCCTGGGGCAGTACGACCGCCAAGGGCGCGTAGTGATAGTCGATGCCGTGCGGTCGCTTCGGCTGAGGTCGGCCGTTGAGCCCGGTGGGCCACTCGACGTCGCCGGTGACGACCCGGACCGGAATCGTCCAGTAGTCACCCCGGCGGTACTGCGGGGCCCGCTCGACGTCTCCCTCGAACCGGACTTCGATGCCGTCCTCGAGCGGAAGCCATGTACCTTCCCTGATGCGCTGGGTACCCTCGCTGTTCACGCCCGTGTAGGTGCCGCCGTCCCTCTGCCCCCGCACTGCCGTCCCGTGGTCCCAGCGGCGTAGTAGTGGGTGACGTCCGGGGATCGTTCCGGCGTCCGGCTGGTACCGATCCTGGGCCGGCTCGTCGTCGAGGACGACCTTGCGCCTGGCTTGGTCGATCGCCTTGACGGTGTAGAGGCGGGGGTATTCCTGCTCCCACGCGTCGGCAGCGGCCCGGCAAACGGAGGCGTCGTCGAGGATCTCGACCACGTCGTCGATTTCGAGCCCCAGTTTGTCGTCCCGGCCCAGCGTCTCCAACTCGATCGATGCACCGCTGACCGCCCTGATCGGCAGAACCACCGAGCCGTTCTCCCGGGACCACTTGAACGTCGCGGTATCGGCGGTGCCGCCTTGGTGGACCTCGACCCGGTACAGCTGATTCTCCGGCCCGCGATAGCCGGACTGGGGCGGCAGGTCGCAGGGCGTGCTGTTGCCTTCGGGGTTGCGGACGCGGGCGGAGAGCAGGGGGCGAGGTCTGAACCTTCGACTGATCTGGTCGCGCAGGAACTGCGGTGCGGTCGTCATGTCGGGGATGAAGGATTCAGAGTCCAGAGTCATCCAGCACAGCTGCCAGACCACCCGGGTACGGACCGTCGTGTCCGGGCCGTGCAGCCCCAGGGCGACCTCGCGAATGCGGGGCGCTTCGACGGCCGTGACCAGACGCTCCCAGACCCGCAGGTAGACCATGAACGGGTTTGTCGGTAGCTGGTCGCGCTCCCGCCCCGGGTCGAGGTACCCGTCCGGCTGGCTCCAGTAGTCGGTGCCGTCGCATTCGCAGAGGATGCCGTCGACGTAGATCCGGCCCGGCGTCACGGTGAAGTTGTCTCCGTCGAACGTGTCGAGGCAGAACCCACCAGTGCTCTGACCACCAGGGCCGGAGGGAAACGCGACCGGCCCGAGCAAGTCGGCGGCCAGAGTGCGCATGTAGTGCAGGAGGATCGCTGTCTGCTCGTTGATCTCGGAGTCGAGCTGCACCCGTCCTTGCTGGGAAAGTACGGCCGAGAACCGTTGGGCCGGGTCGAAGGTGACCCGGGAGAAGTCTCCCTGCATGCTGTTGTGCTCCCTGACTGAACGACGCTGGCAATGGTGGACGGTGACGGAGGGGCGGCTCGCCGCTCGGGCGACGCTCTCATGTGGCGAAACGGATTCCCGCGTTGCAGCCGGCCGGGGTGTATTCGGCGAGGCGGGCGTGCAGGTTGTCCTGACGCTGCGGACGGAACAGGTCGTGGAATGCCCCCGGTTCCGATCCGTCGTCCGCTGCGCGCCGGATCTCCTCGGCGCAGGTGTCGGCGAGTTGGACGTAGTCGGGTGTGCCGTACCGGGTGCTGGCGAACTTCAGGACGACGTGGTCCGGGTCGCCCGAGTGCTCGGGCTGGCAGTACAGACGGAGCGGAGTACGGGAGCCGGGCGGCAGCCAGCAGAAACGCACACGGCCTTGTGTCTGCCGGGCGATCTGGACGTCCCCGTCCAGCAGAGAGTTCTCCAGCGTGCCGACGGCACGCGTGTGGACCGAGCCGATGACGGTGGTGCGCCGTGCCGTGAGGACGGCGTGTGCGTATCGGTCCTGCGAACCGGCCAGTGCTGCGCGTTCCCGGTGGGTGGCGTCGAGCACGGTGTCGGAGAGGAAGAGCCGGCTGGGTTCGGTGGCTTCCTCGTCCTGGATGACGACGATGCTACCGAGGATGCTGTGCTCGACCTCGACGCAGACCGGTGTGTCGATCAGTTCCAAGGCTGCCTCTTCGGGCGCCCGTGGCAGGCCACGCGGGTCGAGGTCCCAGCCGGGCACGAACGTGCAGTGCCGGATGATGAGTTGTCCCACCTTGCCCCGGAGCTGGATGCTGCCCCCGGTGACCATGAGGCCGTCGAGGACGATGCGGGGCAGCGGTCCCTCGCCCCGCCTGGTGCCGGTGATCCGCAGGGCGGCGTCCCGGTCCTCTGACGGGTCGAGCAGTGCGAGCACCGGTCGCGCACCGTCGTCGGCGCGTAGGGTGAGATGGTCTCCTGGTTCGAGAAGGATGTCCGTGAGGTCGTGATGGACGTCGTTCCCGGTGATTTCGACGATCGCTTCGGCAGGTGAGGGCTGGTGCCGTTTATCGGCGCGCCAGCGTTCGATCGCGTCGGTGATCCGGTGATGCGCCTCACCCGGACCCACCCGGTAGCGAGCGACGGTCGGGCCCACGGCGTTGCCCGGACGGGGGTATTCGCCGCCGCCGAAGTCGCCGGCGAACGCGTGATGGTAGGTCACCCGGACGCCTTGTCGCAGGTCGGTTTGCTCGGGAAACATGATGCGTCCGAGAACCGGGTCGAGGGCCACCTGTCCGGGGCGTGGGGAGTAGCTCCACTCGGACAGGTCTGTGGACACGATGCGGTCGAGGGGTACTACGTCACTGTCGGGGTCCGGTCCGGTCCATACGCACAGGCTCTTGAGCGGGCCGTAGTAGTCGTAGAGCCGTTCGGTCAGGGCCCTGCGCCGGATGGGCGCCGGGACGTTCATCTCGTCCGCGACATGGCAGGCCGATGGTTCGGGAACCGGCTTGGTGAACAGCTGGGTGTCGTTGCCCAGGATGCTGAAGGTGTAGCACGATCCGGCCTGGTCCACGCAGGACGCCGGGGCCCGGGTCACCGCATGGGCCCGCAGGCGCCACACGTGGAGGCCGACACCCGGGATGCCGTAGTGGCCCACGCGGCGGGTGGAGTCGGTGCGGGGGACCTCGACGGTGTGGGCCAGTTCGTCGAACGGCCCCTCGATTCGGTCCAGGACGTCGATACGGCGCAGGTCGACCAGGCCGCCGCGGCGCAAGCGCCGCCGTGCGTCGTGGTCCTCGGTGGCGTAGCGGCGGATCGGCTGGGTGACGGCGAGCAGACGGCGGTATTCGACCGCCCGGCTGGGCCAGTCCGCCACGTCGGCGGCGAGGTCCTCGAGCAGGGCGAGGGTGCCTTTGCGGCGGCGGTTGGCGACGGTGTTCGCGACCTCTCTGCGGGGCACGGCTGCGGCGAGCAGCCCGTCCGCCGGTGAGGAGCCGTCGGAGAGGGCGGCGGCCGTCCCCGGCAGCGTGCGGTAGCCGACGAGGTCGCCGAGGTAGGGCACCACCCAGTCCTCGCAGGTCTCGATGAACCAGTTGTCGTGGAGCTGCTCGATGTCGTCCTGGACGATGCGAGCCTGTTCGGCGATGACCGAGAGGAGCTCGTACAGCCTGCTGCCGTGGTCCGCGTCGAGCCTGCGGTGGAGGGCGGGCAACAGCGCGTACAACTGGTCGGGAGTCATGGGATCCTCCGCAGGACGAGGGTCTCGGGCAGCGACGGATCGAGGAGTACGAGCTCGGCGGGGCGCAGGGCGCGCCGCACCACCATCGGGGAGCCGGGGTCTGGGGAGATGCCGTCGGGATTCAGCAGGGCGAGTTGCTGTTCCGTGAGTCCGTTCACCGCGGCCACCGATGCTGTCGTTTCCCCGGGGGCCGGTGTGTAGAGGGAGTCGCGGTATCCCGCGGGGTGGCCGGGTACGCAGGGGGCGGCCGTGAGTTCTTGGGCGAATCGGATGACGCCGGCCGCGTCGACGTCGTCCCCGACACCGCCGAAGGCGTCGACGTCCACGAAGTCGACTCCGGGGACAGTTTGCGCGGCGGCGATGGCGGCGCTGAGGAAGACCGGCTGGGCCAGCTCTGCCGCGGCGAATCCCAGCCGGGCCGTCAAGGCGTCCCGGACCGCCTGTTCGACCATGTCCCGCGAGTGGTCGGGCAATGTCCGGACGCCGAGTGACAGGACGAGCCGTACCCGTTCGCAGGCTTCCACGCGCACCGGCAGCGCCGGATCACCGTACTGGCTCAGGGCCGACTGAAGGGCGTCCAGGAGCAGTGAGCCCGCGTCGAGGGGGGCGTCGCCGGCGGCGGCGATCGTGACGTGCACGAGCTGGCGGGTGCCGTCGGGGCAGCGGCGCGCGGCGGCTTTGCCGACGCCGGCGAACGCCAGAGCGAAGTCCTCGTAGTCGCGGACCGACACCAGTCGGTCGAGGGCGCTGAGCCGCAAGGGGACACAGCGGCGGGCGTCTTCGCGGCCGTCGGCGTCCGTGCCTCCGGTGGCGGGCAGCGGGTTGGTCACGCCGCTGACTCCAAGGGGCCTGCTGACCACGTGGTTGACCTGTCCCGCCGCGACATTGGCGGAGCTGCCTCCACCGATGCGGTAGTGGGCCGTGACGTTCTCCGCACCGGTCGGAAGTCGGGAGCCGTGGCGGCCGTCGCCGAATTCGACGGCCGCTGTGCCGTCGACACCGAGGCGCAGTCGGTAGACGGGAGTGGCCGGGTCGGCCTCGGTCAGATCGGCGATCCGGGGCCAGGCCACACCGGCGACCCGGACGGTCAGGGTTTCCTTTGCGCCGTCGGTCGTGCGGGCGGGGAGCCAGGTGAGTGGCCGTTGACGCAGCGGGAAGACCTGGCTCGCCTGCGTGGCGTCACCGCTGCCGAGGATCTCGTTTCGGGTCTCACCCGCGGTCGCGAACACGACATTGCCATGAATGAGCACGGTGTCCCGGCGATAGCGGTAGGCGAGTTTTGTGGTCAGAGCGAGCGTGCTGCGGCTGAAAGGGGTTGCGTCGAGTCCTTGACGCACTCCGCCGAGCATGACGAGTTCGACGCCCGGGACTCCGGAGACCTTCGGGATGTCGGTGCGTTCCCCGGAGACGATCAGCCAGCGACCGGGAGTCAGGCCCTCGTAGGTGCCGGCGAGTTGGATCTCGTCACCGGCGAGCTCGGAGGTGTCCGGGGGATCTGCGAGGTGAAGCGTCTCGCCGGCGGCCCAGACGGTCGTGGCGCGTCGTGCGGGAAGGTCGTCGGGATCTTCGGTCCACGGTTCGGCGAGTTGCAGACGGGTCACCCTTGCGGCGTAGTGCTCGTCGGCGACGGCGAGTTGCGCGACGGCGGTCACCTGAATGATCCGGGTCTTCGTCCGGTCGTCCGTCTGCCGCACGGCGATCCAGCTGCCGGGCAGGATCATGTCGTACACCGCGTCCAGCAGGAGAACGTTCCCCTCCTCGGCAGAGCGCTCCTGTTCGGGCCCGTCGGAGGAATCTGCGGTCCTGAGGAGCCGTCTGACCCGTGCCGCGTCAGGGATCGTCGCCCCGAGGGGTGCTGCCTTCACGCGGAAGCACTGGACGCCCGACGGATCGGCGGCGGTGGCCGAGACGGTGCTCAGGGCACGGTAGAGCGTTTCGGTGAGCCGGGGGTTGCTCGCGGTGAGCAGACGCGACATGGAGTCGGACTTCGGGCTGAAGAGGGCGGTGACGGGGGTGGCCATCTCACTGGGATTGCGAGGAGGCCGTGACGGGGACCTTTCGAGCGCATGCAGGACCTGACGGCCCAGGTTCACGGCATCGACGAAGGGTTCCCCGTCCGAGCGGGTCGAGGAGTGCTTGCCGACGGCGTCCGTGGGTGAGCCCGTCACCGCCTCGGCGGCAGTCCGGACGGCCGCGACCCGGGCGGTGACCTTGTTCAGCAGGTCGGCCGCGTGCGCCGTGTCGGCCTGGGCCCCGGAGAGCCGCTCGCGGAACTCCTGCAGTTTGTCGTCGAGTGTTGCGGCCAGTGCGTCCGGATCGCGGAGGATGTCTCCGGCGTGCAGGACTTCGCGCAACCCTCTCAGGAAGTCCTCGAACGGTTTGGCCGGTAGCGGTTTCCGTGTCGCTCTGTCCACGTCCTCGCGAAAGGCCTGTACTTCGCGGTTCAACTGCTGGACGGGGCCCGGCGCCCTGAGGAGTACGGTGGTGCGCGCGCGGGCCGGGTCCAGTCGGGTGCTCTCCACGAGACGGGTGATGTTCCGACTGGGGTCGCCGAACGTGAAGAGTAGACGGTCGCCCGCGCCGAGGTTGGGCTGCAGGCCCTCGAGTTCGAGCGACGGCATGGTCGCCGCGGCATCGGGATCGATCGACGCGGAGGCGGTCGCACGGACCGGAAACTGGTTCCATTCGGCGCGGGCGGTGAGATCCTCCGCGGTCTCGAAGATCTGGGGCAGTCCACCGGGCGGCGGGGCGCTCTTGACCTGGGATCCGGCCGGGATGGTGCAGCGGGTGCCGGCATCGAGGGTGTAGGCGAGGAACGTGCCTGCGGCGAGTGGGGGACGAGGTCGGTGTCCGACCAGCCGTCCGAGCCTGACCAGGGACTCCTGCTCGGTCGCGGTGCGCAGGTATCCCTCGTTGGCGATCCGTTCCTGATAGAAGGTCAGGACGTCGGCGATCAGGGCCCAGCCCTCCACCAGGGCGATGGAGGGATCGTCGGGCTCACGGGTGGTCAGCTGGGCGAGTGACGCGTGATGGGTGCTGGACAACCCGGCGAGCATCGACCTCAGGAACTGGTCGTAGGTACCAACGCGGTACCGCAGCTGGGGCAGGGCGGGCCGGTTCCAGACCTGTGCCGGAGTGGTGGTCGGCCGGGGGCTCGGGCAACTGCCGCAGAGGCAGGCCGGGGGGCTCATCGCCCTCCTCGCAGGTCGAGGGTCACCCAGCCGTTCTCCGGCCGGGTGGAGTCGCCGTCGAGCCGGGCGATCTCCAGGGGACGCAGCCTGAGCACGCCGGAGGGCGGGACATCCGGGCCCGGACTCGCCCCGTCGTTCGTGAGACGGTGCAGACGGCGCAGCCGGGTCACCTCGGCATGGCGGACGCCGGGAATCGCGGCCGCTGCGGCGACCAGCGCACTCGTCCGTACCGGCGTGCCGAAGGTGAGGGCGTCGGGATCGAAGAAGCCCAATCCACCGTCGGGTTGCGGGCCGGGGCGCAGGGCCCGCAGCAGGGCTTGGCGGACATGACCGGCGATGTGATCGGGGTCGACGAAGACGGTGAGGGCGACGTCGAGGGGCACCTGAAGGGCAGGTCCGGTGACCACGTCATGGCCGATGCGGCGAAACCTGTGCAGGGACAGCCGCACCTCCTCCGACAGTCTGTGCGGCAGATCGGACGTGCCCTCGGCGTCGAGTGCGACGTCCGCCTCGTACCAGCTTCCTGTCCAGCGCAGGGTGGCGGCGGCCCGTTGTACTCCGGGGTGACGGGCGGCGAGGGTCTGGTAGTCCTCGGCGGTGACGGCCCGCAGCAGTTTGCGCAACGGCTCGCGCGGTGCTGCCAGCCGCACCTGCGCGACGGGTTCGGGGTCAGTGCCACCGGTCGCGGGCAACGGATTGCGAACCCGGACGACGGCGTCCAGCAGGGTGGAGCGGGACGCAATCCTGTTGATGGCTTCGCTGCCGACGTTGCCGGCCCGGCCGTGGCCGGTGCGGTAGGAGGCCAGCAGGTTCTGTCCCGGAGGCGGTGCGGTTCCGTTCCGGCCGTCTCCGAACCTGAGGTTCAGCTGACCCTGGTCATCGGTCTCGCCCACCACATGGCGGTCGCGAGGGCCGCTGGCCAGCAGGTCGCGGCGTGGCGTCCAGGCATCGGTCCCGCCGTCGGTGTCCGCGGCCCAGATCCGTACGGCGGGCAGGGCCTCGCGCGGGTCGGGACGCAGGGCGGCGCACGCCGGGCCGTGCAGTGCGGGGTTGTCCGGGTCGATCAACCGGGCGGCGTCCTCGCCCCAGGTCTGTGCGAGTTCCCAGCCGGTGTCGGCAGGCTCGAGCACATAGCCGGACCGGGCCTGTCGGGCCAGTGCTTCGAGCCGGCGGAGTTTGGGATCCAGGTACTCGTCGAAGCGCGAGAGCAGCCGAGCGAGGTCGAACCTGGAACCGTCCTCGTCGCGCACCCTGGCGAGGAGGCCCGCCTCGAACAGTGTTTCCAGGAAGTCGCGGTCGGCTGCGGACAGGGAGGCACCCGAGCGGTGCATGCCGCTCAGCCGTTCCCGGGCGCGGGCGGCCAGGCGGGACAGCTGTCGGTGTTGCCCGGCGCAGACGTCTGCGGGGCGTGGGTAGGGTGCGCACCAGGTGACCTGCGCACCGGTCAGCGGCGCCGCGAAGTGACGAGTGGTGGGGGCGGGGTCCGCACTGGGGCACCTTTGCTCGGGGCCGCGCTCGGCGGGTCCATCGATCGTTTGGGGCCCACTGCCGGGGACCCAGGTGTTCTCGATGCCGTGCTCCACCAGAACCGTGTTCCCGCGGGCGACGGCGACGTTCTTCGGCTCACCGTCCGGTCCGCAGCGGGTGGTGACGCACAAGGGGAACGCGAGGGCGTCCTGGCGAGCCCATTCGACATCGAGGACCTTGGTTTTGTAGAGCACGTCGATGCCCTGGGTGACCCGGGTGAGGCGGACGGCCTGGCGGTGAGTGGGGTCGCGGTCCGCCTCACTGCCGGTCCAGGGGTCCAGGTTCTCCTCGAGCACAAGCACATCGCCGGGGGCGAGCAGCAGCGGGCGGTCCTCGCCTTTCTCGTCCGGTCGCTGGTCCAGCAGTGTGGCCCGGGTGGTGCCGACGGGCAGCCAGCACTCCTGATCGCCCCAGGTCCACAGGCCGATGCTGTTGTGTTCGCGGCGCAGCACGATGTCCCGGCGTTCCAGCGGCCGGTACACGGGGGTGTGGCCGACCGCAAGCAGCTCGGCCGGGATCAGCGCGCCCGTCTGCGGGATGCGGCCCGAGGGGAAGGCGGTGAAGGCGAGATCGTCGGGCTGCAGGGTCAGCCGGCTGCTGGTCTCGACACAGACGAAGGTGCGGGCCGCACAGCCGTCGTGCATCGGATAGTCGACCAGGCGGGCATGGCGTCGTACGGAGGTGCGCAGCCGTGCCGTGTCGAGGTACGCCTCGGTGGCCACGGCGTCCTGCTGATAGCTGAGCTGGTCGCCGACGTGGGCGAGGAGTTCGACGATGGTGACGCCGATGTCGGGAGCGCGCCGCTCCGTCCATTCCGGCATGGTGAGGGCGAGTCGTTCGAGCAGCAGACGGCGAAAGCTCGCGTAGTCCTTGGCCAGGTAGTCGATGGCCGGTGCCGGAGGGATCTCCGCCCGAGCGATGCCGCCGGCCGGGGCGCGGTCCGCAGTCTCGGGGTCGGCCTGTTGGAAGGAGAACTCGAAGCAGTCGTAGCAGCGGTCGAAGCCGTGCCCGAGTGCGCGGAGCCGATAGGTGGACCCGTCGCCCGGCCCCTCGAGTTCCACGGTCAGGGAGGTCGCCGGGGCGTCCCCGGACTCGGGGTCGGCCGGGCCGGTGACGGAGACGACCCGGATGCCGTTGCCCCGCCGTCCGCCCTCGACACGGAAACTGTGCCGGTCCAGCCGCTCTGGGAGTCTGCCGAAGAAGAGGACGCTGAGACTGCGCCGGTCGGCGCCGACCGAGACGCTCTCGATGCCGGCCAGCCCGGCAGCCCATACGGCGGCTCGTCGCGGCTCGTCGTCACAGAGCTGACGGGCGCTCATGACGAGGTCCCTCCGCGCATGAGCACGGTGTGACTCTCCCCGGTGGCTGTCAGAACGTAGTTCACGGAAACGGTCAGGGCCGACTCCTCGGTCCTGACGGCCAGGGAATCGACGGTGAGCAGGTCACCGAGCCAGCGCTGCAGGGCAGCCTGCGCGGTCATCTCGACGGCCGCCGCAAGTTCCGGGCCGTTCTGGGCGAATACCAGGTCGAGCAGACCGCAGCCGAAGTCCGGCCGGTTCACCCGTTCACCGGGGGTGGTGAAGAGCACCTGCTCGACCATGTCGCGGACATGGTCGGCGTGTTGGGTCGTCGCGGTCCGACCGCTCGCGTCGACGTTGTAAGGGAAATCGATGTGCATCGCGTTCACGTCCCCCGCACCCGAAGCTGCATGGCCTGGACCATGGGCGGGCTGGGCGGCGTACCGACACCGACGCCCGCGCCGCAGCCCGGGGGCGGTGTCGGCTGGAGCAGCACCGGTAGCCCGTTGACCAGTACCCGGGTGGAGGTCTGGGTCCACCGGATACTTGTACAGGGCGGCGCCCCCAGGGAGGCCGCAGGGAAGCCGCAGCCCAGGACGAGGAAGGTGTCCGCTGTCGTGGCGACGGGTTGCGTGCCGACGAGCACCCGCTGCTGGGCGGGTGCCGGGGGGTTCGCGGACCCTTGGTGGGCGCACGTCACCGTGGCACCACTGTGGAGAATCAGGCCGGGCATCTCATCCTCCTCCCAGCACCGTCAGCGCGTCACCGTTGATGTGCACCCCTGTCCCGTCGAGCACGATGCCGGCGCGCCCGGCGCCGCACGAGATCTCGATGGACAGCTCATCGATCTTGATGAACGGGCCGCCGACGCCGTGGAGTTGCAAAGTGATGGCACTGCCACCGGACGGCCCGCTCTGATCACTGATGACGAGGGCGTTCTGGGAGGGGGTGGCGAGTACGATCTGCGGGACCCCCGGCGGGGTGGACTTTGCTGCGGGCGGTACTTCGGCTGCGCTGCCCGGCCAGAAACCTGTCACCACCGCCTTATTGGGATCACCATTGATGAATTGCACCCACACCCCGGATTCTGGTAGCGGCACGACGTACATGCCGCCGTTCGGCCCCGCCACCGGGAACGACGGCGAGGCCCAGATGCAAGGCTCGTCACCGAGGACCTGCGGCACCCGCACCTGCAACGCCCCCCTGCCTTCGGTGTCCACGTTGGACACCACCACGCCTTGATACAGGCCGTGCCACTTGTTCACGGACTGAGCCGTCACGGGATCACCACCGGTGTGTTGGAGACGAGAGCGTCGCGAGTGAGGGTGAAGCTCTGTTTGTATGCACCGCGGGCGATGTCGTGCGTGACACTGCGCACGTAGTAGAGGCCGTCGTAGGTCAGGCCCGCGCCGCGTACCCCCACCAGGTTGCGAGCGCTGAGCACGTGTCCGTAGCGCAGTACGTCGAGTTTGCCCTGACCGGTGATGGCGTCGGCGGACTTGGTGGTACGGCTCAGCCCCCACAGCAGAGTCTCCGTGAGCGACTGGCCGATCTGTCCGGTCAGTGGTTCCTCGCGCATAACCGGGGCCGGCCGCAGAGCAAGGGGTGGGTGGAGCAGACTGACGTCGGGTACCGGTACGGGTAGTAGGGCCTTGGAGACGGGTTCCATGCGACGGGCTGTGTACCGGGTCTGGGACAGTCCGTCGAAGCCGAAGCTCAGCGCTTCGACGTTGCCCGCCGTCCCGGAGTCGACCGTGAGTGCCGGCTGCGGCAGACCCACACGGACCTCCGGACCCCAGTAGGCGATGCTCACTCCTGGAGCGGGGCCAGGTTCGATGAAGAACACATAGCCGACCTCGTCGGCCAGCGAGCGGAGATAGGCGAGGTCGGTGGCGGACTGGACCGGGACCTCGATCGCCGGGTTCGGAAGGTTGCTGATCACCGGCGGGACGGCCAGCGGGACGATCCCGTACTGCGCGTATCCGGCGCACACCAACATCACCCGCAGGTGGTGCGGCAGGCCCGGATAGCAGCGCTCGACGTGCCGGAGGTCCATGAGCAGCGACAGATCCTCGCCGGTCAGTGTGAGGGTGGAACTACCCGGGGCCTGACCGGGGTTCATCTCCTGACGGGTGATCACCCCGTCCATGAGGACATGCGGCAGGCCGGCGACCACGGCAACCACGACCACCCGGGTCTTGGGATCCAGCAGCCCCGTGGGCAGCATCACCTCGGTCAGGGGCGACCGCTTGCTCACGGCGAACACCAGCTGGAAACCGCTCGCCGAACCACTGGACGAGGTGACCTGTACGGACTGCAAGGCATCGACGAGGACGGCCGGAGCGGGGACCGGAACCACCTTTCCCATGAGCAGCATCAGCTGGAGGCTGCGCGTCATGACGGGGCCGGGCCCATGGCCATGGGCAGGCTCCCCGGCACACCTGCCGGAAGAGCGATCCGCAGCCGACGACCGGGCACTGCCGTGAGATCGTCAGGCCGCATCGCCCCGTTGGCATCGGCGATCCGCCACGCCTGGTCCGGGTCGCCGTACTGCCTGGCCGCGATCCGGTCCAGCCGGTCGCCGGGTGCGACTACCTGAGCGCCGACGGACATGAGATCCCCAGGCTGCGGCAGGAAGCGACGCCGCACATAGGTGACGGTCCGTCCGTCAGGCGTCGTCAGGGTCGCTGTGGCGATGCCGTGGTACCTGCTGGTGGGGTCGAACATTCCTACCTCTCGGGGTCGTCCCGTGGCACTCAGATCCCGTTGTAGCCGACCGCTCCCGGGCCGTATCCGATCAGTGCAGCGAACCGCTCCTTGCTCTGCTGGTAACGGATGAAGAGGGCGCCCGCCTTGTGGGAGAAGCCGACGTCGTCGACGGTGAGGACGCGGACGGACAGACCGACCTTGGCTCTGATGGGATTCAATTCTCCGTCGTAGGCCTCCTCCGTGACGGTGAAGTCCGTGATGCGTACGGGAACGACCCGGCGCCGACCGAGCACCAGCACCGTCAGCGGGGCTTCCACCGGGGCGATCTCCAACATGCCTCGCGACGCCATGTCATTCTCCTGCGCCAGCTGCGCACTGCTCGGACAGACCGCCGTCTCCAGCGCGGACAATGCCCCGAACAGCCCAGCACCTGCCATGGGCGCGGCGCCGGCCACCGGCTTCAACTGGTCCGCCGCATCGAACTCCGCGTCGATCTTGAACGTCTCGTGCGGCGGCCCCTTCAGCCGCAACGCCTCCAGCCGGTCCCCTGCCTCACCGCCGATTCCCTGCGGCTGGAGTGTGCGTGTGAGCGTGTCGGGGTTGTACTGAAACGGCGCCACCCGCAGGACTCGCCCCTGCTCGGGGTCGAGGAACACGAAGCCGCCGCGGGGCGGGGTGGGGGTGGTCACGAGGGGATAACCTGCTCTCCGGTCTCCTGCTGGAAGCGGGCGCGGCGCGGAACGTTCGCCCGGTCTTGCTGACCCTCCGCGACCGAAGCCGAGCTACGGCCCGCCCGAAGTGGCGAGGCGGGCTGTGTGCCCGCTCGGTCAGCGCGTTCCTTCATTCCGCTCTCCCCGGCGGCAGGCGCAGGCTGCCGTGGACCGCCCGGGCGATATGGCGTCCGAAAGCGGCGGGATCCGCTGCGGCGGCGATCGTCGGCGGGGTGGCGCGGCGCAGGTGGTGGTCCTGGCGGGGGGCGACCGGGTCGCGGGACAGCAGGTCGCCGAGCTCGGATTCCAGGGCCGTACGGAGGACGGCGGTGTCGCCGGGGGCGATGCCGTCGAAGATGAGTCGTCCGATGTGCAGCTCGATTCTCATGCTGTCACCCCCGCAGCGCCGTCCCAGACGAAGTCGCCTTCGGACAGCGGCGTTTCCACCTTGCGCAGTTCCGTCCGGGCGGCCGTCAGGACCGCCGCCATCCCGATCGCGGTACCGGCCGAGGCGGCGGCGAAGGCGGCATTGAGTGCGATGTTGCGGATCATTCCGCCACTCAGCGGCAGCCCGGCGAGGTGGTCCAGGTCCAGGGGGTCGACGGGGGCTGTTTCCGGGAAGACCCGCGCCCACATCTCGCGACGTTCCGTGGTGTCGGGGAAGGCGAAGGGGACGATGAATCGCAGCCGACGCAGGAACGCGGTGTCCAGGGACCGACGCAGGTTCGTGGCGAGGATCGCCAGCCCCTGGTATGCCTCCATTCGCTGCAGCAGATAGCTGACCTCGATGTTGGCGTACCGGTCGTGGGAGTCCTTGACCTGGCTGCGCTTGCCGAACAGCGCGTCCGCCTCGTCGAAGAAGAGGATGGCGCCGCCGGGTTCGGCGGCGTCGAACAGCCGGCGCAGGTTCTTCTCCGTCTCGCCGATGTACTTGCTGACGGCCGCCGACAGATCGACTCGGTACAGGTCGAGACTCAGGTGCCGCGCGAGGACCTCGGCGGCCATCGTCTTGCCGGTACCGCTCGGACCGGTGAACAGGGCGCTGATGCCCAGTCCCCGGTTGTGTCGCTCTGAGAAACCCCAGTTCTGATAGACCGTGCAGCGCTGCGCCACCTGGTCGCCGATCTGCCGTAGCAGGGCGGCCTCCTGGGCGGGCAGCACGATGTCGTCCCAGTTCGCCTTCGGCTCCAGGCGCTGGGCCAGGGCGCCCAGGCGCGGCCGGGTGCGAGCCAAGCACGTGCGCCAGGCCGTGTCGGGGTCGGTGCCCGACGCCGTCGCGATCTCCTGGATCGCGGACAGGCCCAGCGCGAACTGGCCGGCCAGCCGGTCCGCGTCCGCCGAAGGGAACGCTGTCCTCCAGGCGGCTGCGCGTTCGGCGACCGGAGGGGGCGCGATGTCCACCCCGTGCGTCGGGGCGGGTACGTCGGGCCGCAACTCCCGGGTCGCGACGAAGCACGGGCCGCCGCTTCGCTGCAGGAAGCGCCCGACCAGCCGGTCCCTCGCGTCGTCTGCCGTGCCGACGAGCTCGGTGTCGTCCGCGTCGAGGTAGAGGGCGAGCGGGAGCAGCAGGGCCTCCCGCTGCCAGAGCCTCGCGATGCTCTCGAGTTCTGCCGTCGGCCCAGGAAGCAGCCCGGCCGGCAGCCTGTACAGCAGCAGACCCAGCTGGGCGGCGGACTGCGCGGCGACCGACTGTTTGCTCTCGCTGTCGGCGCCGAGGAGCTGGATGACAGGCAGCCGGCCGCCGGTCCAGGAGGGTGTCGGCCGCCAGCAATCCGTGATCTCCCCCTCGGCGGAGTGCCGTGGCGGTGCAAGTCCAGTTGGCGCGACGTGCGACTCCACGGCTGTCAGGAAGGGCTCGAGGCGGTCGTCGAGGTAGTCCAGTCCTTTGACGTGGTTCACGATCCGCTCGTCGGCGCGCAGCGGGCTGGTTACCAGAGGCTGTTCGGCCGTCCGGCCGATCTCCACGAGCCGCCAGAAACGCAGCCCGCGGTAGGGGGACATGATGTCCCAGGCGGGGTCCGGGAAGAGGGACAGAGCCAGTGCGAAGGTCGGGCCGGACGGCAGGGGACGGCCCTGGGCCTGGGCGCACAGGTCGGCGATCGAGGGGTCCAGCTCCTGGGCGACGCAGAGCAGCAGCGTGTGCCGTTCGAAGGGGGAGAGCTCGAGCAGACGGCCGAGACTGATCAGGGCAGGGGGAGGGTGAGCCTCGGCCGCGTGTTGCATGTCCTCCTCGGCGGCCTTCAGCTCTCCCTCGGCGACGGTAGTGGCGGCGGGTCCGGATCGCTGCTCGATGTACGCACGGAGGATCAACCGTAGCCATGCGAGCGCGGCGGACAGATACCGGTCGTTGTCCGCCTGCCAGCTGTCCTCCGGGTCCCGCGCCGATGTGGAGTTCGCCGTCCGCAGGGGGCCGGTAGGGATCTCGGGCTCGGACGCGGAAGTCGTCGTCATGTCACCACCACCGCTGTGTCGGCGGCGAACCGCGGCTGAGCGGAATTGGCATCCAGCAGAGGGCTGTCGACACCGTCGACCCGCAATCGCAGCGCGTACCGACCGGGCCGGGCATCGGCCACCCGGAAGCGGAGCGTACGGGTGGCCCGGTCGAACTGCTCTGCCGGCACCGGCAATTCCCCGACGAGCAATTCGACGCGCTGGTCGGGGTGCACCGAAGTTTCGCACGTCACCTCGACCAACGCAGTACCTCTGGCATCACGCTCGACGGGCAACGGCAGGCTGCTCGTGATCCTCGGGGCGATGCTCACCGGGAGGGCCTTGGTGGTCTGCTCCTTTCCGTCGGGCGTCGTGAGCCTCAGGGTCGCCGACCAGGTGCCGGCAGCGAGATCGTCGGGGAGAGGCGCACGTACCTCGGTGTCGCTGATCTTCCGGACGTCCTGGACAAGGCGGTTGCCGTGCAAGGAATGTGCGAGACGAAGAGACGGGACACCGGCGTCGAGTCGCTGCCCTGTGAGGACGAGGTCGTGGCCAGGCAGCGTGACCGGCACCGTGATCGCGTCCAACGCCGGCCAACGGCCGGCGGCGCTGGCGGCGGCATCGAGGCCTCGGCCGTCCTCGCCCCGGCGTACGACCGGCAGGGGAGCGCGCCCAGGCAGTGTGCTGTCGATCAGCACGACGCGGGCTTCGTAGGCGACCGAGGTGCGGTACTGGCTCTGGAACGCGGTCCACAGCTTGGAGTTGTCTTCTACGCCGAGCGGGACGTGAGTGATTCTCACCCGCTCGCCTTGCTGGTGGAGGTTGCTGAAGGGAGCGGCGGACTTGAGGTCGGCCGGACGGAGTTCGGGGTGGTCGAGCAAGGCCAGCATCGCGACGCCGAGGATGCGGTGGGCGGCTGAAGGGGCCGCGTCCCCGCTCGAGTACGGGGTGACCAGGTAGTGCAGGACCAGGGGGAGCATGGAGCGGCGGGTCTCACCGGGGAGCATGCCGTCAGGGTCGGCGTTGAGCCACCCGCCGTCGACCGATGTCTGGTACAGAAAGATGTTGAGTCCGGCGGCGGGGTGCTCCACGACCACTTCGTCAGGGGGTAGGGCGGTCACCATGATTCCGGGCACCATGCGGCCCAGCGCGCCTTGCAGGATGGCGCGGAGAGTCTCCGTCACGGCGGCTACCGCGAAGGCGTCGCTCACGACCGCCCCCGGAGGTATTCATCGAGACCGAGCTGGGGCCGCCGGGGAGACGAGCGGGGTGACACGGCCGGTGGCGGGGCAGCCCGTACCTCGAGCCGGTCGATGGTGATGCGTACAACCGCTTCGGCGGTCACCGGAGTGACAGGCGCCCGCACCTCCGTGTGCGGTGCGGTGGCGGCGAGGGGAGCGACCGCGGGCCGGACAGCGTGGGACGTGTGGGCACGGTCGCCCGGTGCGCTCGGCCGGGCTGCGGGTGCGAAAGGCGGACCGCTGCGTACGGGGAGGTCGACTTCGAGCATGTCTGCGGCAGCTGGTGAAACTCGATCATCGCCGGGCGCAGGCCCGTCGCTCTGCACGGAGGTCAGGACGACTTGGGCAGCGGCAACCCGCGCCTCGGACGGCACGACGAAGTGCGACCGGTCTCCGCCCTGGGGTCCGTCCGCGGACACCCCTTTCGGCGTCGGCGACGAGCGGCTCTTTGGCTCTGCGACGACCTTGGGGTCCACAGTGCCGACCGCACCCGGCATGGTGGTCGCTCCGGGGGTGGTGGTCGGTCTCGCAGGGGTGCCCGACGCAAGGGTGCCCGACGCAAGGGTGGCGGACGGCCCGGGTGGGGCATCCGAGCCCGGCTCGATGGACGCTGCCGGTGCGAGGGGGGATCGTGGTCGGGGCCCGGGCCGTGGGTCGCTGTCCGGCGTCGGTCCGGCGTCGGGCTGCGGGACCGTTGCGCGCCGCGGGGCGATGTCGGCCCGAGGGCTGTCGGTGTGCAGGCCGGGGCCGAGGAGGGCCCCGGTCACGTCTGTTGGCCTGGACGATGCCCGGGGCAGCGGCCGGCCAGACGTCGTACCGTCTGCCGGTGCCGTCCGTGGCCCCTGCCCCGCCTCCGGTGCGGTCGTCCTCGCTTCGGGCCCCTGACCCGGCCGTGGCTCCGGCGCCGTATCGGGTTCGTGCTGCGGCCCTGGTCCCGGCGTCGGCGGGGTCAAGCCACGTGGCTCCTGTCCGGCAGGTGCCGGAGAGCGCTGTTCCGCGGACACCGCATGAACGGAATCACCGTCCGTTTGCAAGCGTGGTGCCGCCGCGTCGAACACGTTCGGCAGCAGCGGCCGCAGTCTTGGTCCCGGCTCCCGCAGCAGCCGGCCGACGAAGTCGCTCATCCGGCCGTCGCCTCCAGGTAGAACCGGCGCCGGGCCGGGCTCACAGCCAGGACGTCGGACTCCGACCAGCCGTACACGCGCGCGAGCGTGTGCACTTCATGGAGGAGCCGACGTGCATACCCCTCGACCTCCGCCCACAGATAGTCGGCGACGTCGAGCGCCGCGGTCCAAGTGTGGCGGCAGTACGGACAGGTGAGCGGGAGGACGGTGTCGGCGCCCAGATCGAGGTCAGCGAGGCGTTGCGCCACTGTTTCGAGGACTCCTTCCGGCAGGAGCTCCGCCGCAGGGTCCGTGCCGATGACACAGCGGCTGAGCAAAGCACGGCGGGCCCCGGGGGAAGCGGGGTCGACGGCCAGCAGGTCTCGTCCGGTGAGTGCGCGGTAGGTGACCTCGTACCCCTCGGCC
The DNA here is from genome assembly GCF_042737005.1 of Streptomyces sp. NPDC060027. Classification (NCBI taxonomy): domain Bacteria; kingdom Bacillati; phylum Actinomycetota; class Actinomycetes; order Kitasatosporales; family Streptomycetaceae; genus Streptomyces; species Streptomyces sp. NPDC060027. The sequence goes on along the minus strand of NZ_JBHWVI010000013.1, from coordinate 44,869 downwards.
AGCAGCGTGGCCGGATCACGCCTCGGGCCCGGCATGTTCAGCCTCCCGGGCCCTCGCAGCTCGTCCGTGGTGACCGAGACCTCGAGAGGCTCGTCGCAGTCCGGGCAGTCGGCAGCGCATGGCAGGGCGGATCCGAAGGATCCCTCGCGCAGGTCGAGCAGCAGCGCGTTCAGGTCGGCCAGGGTGAGATCGGCGACTGCTTCGCCGGGCGGTGCCGCTGCCGCGGCGAGCAGGAGAGCGCGGACAGGCGACGCCTGCCCGTCCCCGGTCTCCCACATGCCGAGCAATTGCGTCTCGGTCAGCTCCGGCCTCATCGGGTCATCCCGACGCCGTGTCACTGAACTGCGGCTGCTGCGGCGTGTTCGTGCGCTCCCGTACCCAACCGTGGTGCTCCAGCTTGATGTGCTCGAAGGCGACGCCGTTGGCATTGGCGTCGAGATCCGGCAGCCCCTGGTACTCCGAGACCCAGCAGTCGTGGACGGAGTACGAGAGCACCTGCTGACCGCCCTCGTCGAACACGTCGATGATCAGGTCGCGGCGGAAGTCCTTGAGGGAGGTCTCCAGGCCCCCCGCCGAGTTCCGCAGGCTCCACACTCGGTTGGCCCATTCCTCGAAGGCCGTGTCGATGGTGCAGCCGCGTTCCAGGGTGATGGCCTCGTATTCGGTTCGCCCGGGCAGTTTGTGGCTGCTCCCCGGATCGCCGCCGTCACGGTGCTTGATGACCTCGGTGGTCCGCTTCAGCCCGCTGACCTTGCTGATTCCCGCGATGTACTCGGTGGATCCACTGAACTTCACCCGGAACCGGAAGTTCTTGAAAGGGTCCCGGCGCGTGATTTGCGGCATCAGTCGTCCTCCTAGACCTGGATCTGCCCGGCCAGTTGCTGAATATGGACGATCACGAATTCGGCCGGCTTCAGCGGGGCGAAGCCGACCTGGACGTTGACGATCCCGCGGTCGATGTCGTTCTGCGGGTTGTTCTCCCGGTCGCACTTGACCAGGTAGGCCTCCTGGGGTGTCCGTCCCTGGAAGGCACCCGAACGGAACAGGGAGTTCATGAACGAACCGACGTTCAGCCGGATCGACGCCCACAGCGGCTCGTCGTTGGGCTCGAACACCACCCACTGGGTCCCCCGGAAGAGGCTCTCCTCGACGAACAGGGCAAGCCGGCGCACCGGCAGGTACTTCCATTCGTCGGCGAGGCGGTCGGCTCCCCGCATGGTGCGCGCGCCCCAGGCCACCGGTCCCACGGCCGGCAGGCGGCGCAGGCAGTTGATGCCAAGAGGGTTGAGCCGACCGTTCTCCAGGTCGGTGAGCGGCACTTCCAACTCGCTGACGCCGTTGAGTGAGGCGTCCGTGCCCGCCGCGGCCTTCCAGACGCCGCGTTGCACATCGGTCCGCGCGAGAACGCCGGCCATGACCCCGCAGGGCGGGAACGGCCTCAGCGCGCCCTGGCGCAGCGGGTCGGGTGCGACGACCTGCGGGAAGTAGAGTGCGGCGTTCTTCGTGGGCTCACCCTCGGGCAGGGACGGGTCGCCGTTCTTCGCGAAGTCCGCGACCCAGTCGAGCGACAGGGCGGCGCCCCCGGATCGGTTGGTCCAGATCTTGGGCGGATCCACCAGCAGGATGGCACGTCGGTCGACGCAAAGCTGCAGCGCCCTTTGCAGAAGTCCTTTCACGTCTCCAGAGTTGGCGAGATCGTGGCAGCCGGGCAGACACAGCAGATTGAAGATGTCTGTTTTCAGAAGTTGGAAGAGGCCTGTCTTGTCGCTCTCGCCTAGGGAATACCTGTAGCTGGCCCCTGTTGGCATGACGTCGTCGGGGGAGCCGGCTTGGCCCGGGGTGCGGAAGTATTCTTTGGCTTCGTCCGGCTTCTCGGGATCGGCCAAGGGGTCGGTGCCGGGGGTCTCCGGCGTGTCGTTCGCGTGGGGCAGCTCGTCGATGCGGTGGTCTGTGTCCGGCTTGACCAGCTGGGAGCTGGCCAGCAGGTGTTCGAGACTGCGGGGGCTGTCCTTCTCGATGCTGACGTTGAGGTATCTCTCCTCCGCGCCGGTGCCGGTGTCCCGGATCGTCAAGTTGTACAGCTTGCGCTTCTTCGGATCCTGGTTCAGGCCTTCCGAGGTGTCGTAGTCGACCCGGGAGCGCAGATTCCGCGCCCACGAACCAGGGCTGGCGGCCAGGAGGACAGGCCCGCCGGTGACGCCGCTGAGGGAGGAGTTGGCGGCCCGGGTCTTGGCAACCGCCTCGGTGGACTCGGACTCGGTGTCGGTTTCGGACTCGGATTGGGGAGCGTGAGCGTGAGCCGAGGCGGGGGCGGGAGCACTGACAGCTGCCCCCTGCGAGCGACCTACGGGGAGCCTCACGGGATCAACTTCGCCCACCACCCTGACGATCTCTGCCTCGCTGCCACCGTTCATGTAGAACTGGTAGACGGCATAACTCAACGGACTGTCCGGGTGCAGGCCGCCAAAAACGCTCGCGTAGTCCGCCCAGCTGGTGATGTGCACCGGTCGGTCCACCGGTCCGCGGGGCGCGTATCCGACGAACGCGGCGACAGCGGTCGGGACTCCAGTGATGGTCCGGACCGGGCTCTTGACCTCATCAATGTAGACGCCGGGATAGGTGGGGCTCACAGGCATGGAAGCCTCTTTTCTCCGGCCCGGATACGCCGCCTGCCCCGGGCATCTGCCGACGGGTCTCCGGCAAGCCGAGGCGGCCGCGCAGGCGGCGAACGGTGAATGACGCTGTTCGAAGATCCTTTACGCAGCGTAGGCAGACTGCGCGGCGGGTGGGGTGCAGGAGAGAGCTCTCTCCTTCGATGGAGTGATGCCTTGGGGCTGATCAGCCGTCCTGCCCACGAGCGGGCGCCTGCCCTTGGCCGTTGCACGGACGGGACAGCCGGAAACACCGGCTCGGCAGCCTTTAGGGGTTGTCGTTTGGATCACGCCGCAGACGCGGGAACGGAGGCCGGGAGGCGGAAGCCGGGAACGGAGGCCGAACGCCTGGGACCGGGTCGAATGACTGGCCGCCCGCTTCGCGAAACCGCGCCCAGTGACCCAGTGACCCAGTGACCCAGTGAGTGGGGGCTGCCCGGGCCGCGCGCGGCCGTGGAATAGCACGTGATCCGCACGCGGCGGAGAGCCGCACGTATCTACGCATCGGCAAGGTGCACGCGCCACCTCGGCCAGTCACTGACGATCACCGCACTGAGCAGGCGGCCCGCTTGGGCCCGGCGGAACATAGGGAGGACGGGAGTACGCCGAGCCATGACGGGAGTGCGCAGGTGGGTGGAGGAGGGGAGATCCGCAGCTCCGAGGAGTACGCCGAGGTGCGCCAGGTCGAAGCTCTCAATCGCATGGAGGGCCCGGTCGCCGGCGGATCCCGTGCTTCTTCGGACCGCCGGCGCGCCCGCGAGACCAGCCTCCTGGTGGCAGGGCACGCGCTCGCGCGGGCCGAGTCGTTGCGTGAGGCATTGGCCATAGTCCCCCGGTTGGCCGACGCCTCGCTGCCTCTGCGCAGCCAGATGGTCCTTCGTTCGGACCGTGAGCGTCTGCACTGTGTGGACCAGCTCGGATTTCGGGACTGCGGGGGCGACGATTTCCGGGTTCCGCTGGACACCGACCACCCAGGTGCACAAGCGGCGCGTACGGGACGCCCCGTCTTCCTGTCATCCTTGGATGAATACCGTGCCCGCTTCCCTCTCCACCGGCAGCCTTGCGAGCAGGAGGACTACCACGCGTGGGCCTATCTGCCGCTGATCACGTACGGCCAGGTGACCGGTGTCTGGGTGGCCGCCTTCGGAGCTCCGGTGGAGATGACGGATGGCGTGCGCGCCCTCCTGACGACCGTGGCCCGCCTCCTCGGCCAGACCATCGAACGCACATACGCCGACGAGGCCGACCTGGCCCTCTCCCGGAGCCTGCGCAGCAGCATGAGCCGTACCGGTCCCGGCGTCGACGGCCTCACCGTCGCCGCCCGGTACGTTCCCACCGGCGGGGGCCTCATGGTCGGCGGCGACTGGTTCGACACCCTCAGCCTCCCCAACGGGCGCCTCGGCCTGGTCATCGGCGACGTCCAGGGCCACGACGTGCACGCCGCCGGGTTGATGTCCCAGCTACGCACGGCGATCCACGCCTACGCGGCCGAGGGACACGGACCCGACGCGGTCCTGGTCAGGGCCTCTCAGTTCTTGGCCGCACTGGACGAGGACCGCTTCGCCACCTGCATCTACCTGGAGGCCGACCCCGCCACCGGCACCCTGCGCATCGCACGCGCCGGACACCCACACCCTGTGTTGCGGCTCCCCGACGGAACCTGCCTGCTCAAGCACCTGCGCGGCGGCTTGCCGCTGGGCCTGAGTCTTGGAGAGGACGACTACCCGGTCAACGTCCTCACCCTCCGCGAGGACGAGATCCTCATGCTGTGCACCGACGGCCTGATCGAGACCGGCGGCCACGACATGTACTCCGGCTGGCTCCGCGTGCGCAACGCTCTCGCTCCCGGCACCTCCGAGGACCTCGAAGGCCTGGCGGACCGGCTGTTGGGGGCGGTCGTGGCCCCCCAAGACCCGGAGGAACGGCCCCCTCTGACATCCCTCACCGAGGACGACATCGCTCTGCTCCTCCTCCGCCGCGACGCCAAAGAGCCGAGCCCCGCCCTGCTTGAGCGCCACTTGTCCCTCACCCTCGAACAGGATCAGGCACGTGGCCTGTCCGAAGCCCGGAGCGAGATCCAGGGGCTTCTCCATGACTGGGCCAGTCCTGAACAGGTCGACACCGCTGTCCTGCTCACGTCCGAGCTCCTTGGCAACGTCTTGGTCCACACGGAACAGGCCGCCGGACTTCGGGCCGATCTCAAGGGGGCGCAGGGCCATAGACGACTACGCGTGGAGGTCACCGACCGCAGCGACGACGTCCCGCACCGGCGCGCCCCCGGCGAACTCTCTTCCTCCGGTCGCGGCTTGGTCCTCCTCGACCTCCTGGCCCACCAGTGGAATGTCCGTCCCGAGCCGGAGGGCAAGACGGTGTGGTTCGAGCTGGATGAGGACCGGCCCGGAGCCTGACCAATTCCAGGATGCGCAGAGGTCCGGCTCGGGAGAGTCTGATGATCATGCAACGAAAGGGTGAACGGGACGAGGTTCCGGACGAGGTTCCGGACGACGTGGAGGCTGTTCTCGACGCGTTGTACATCACCGCCCCGCCCGACTTCGTGGCGCGTCGCGAACAGTTGGCGGCTGCCGCCAGGACCGCGGGTCGCGCTGAGGATGCCCGCCTCGTTCATGCCGCTCGCCGCCCCACACTCGCGGCCTGGGCGTCGAATCTGCTGCTGCGCTCCGAGCCGGAGGAAAGCCGACGCTTCCTGGAACTGGGACAGGCGCTGCGCGCGGCCTACCAAGGCCTGGACACCGACGCCGTCAAGGAGTTGTCCGAGCAACGACGCCAGGTCGTGGCCGCGCTGTCCCGGCAGGCCGCACAGCTGGCTCGCACGGCTGGTCACCAGTTGTCGAACGCGGCGGAGCAAGAGGTCGAAGCCACTCTCCAGGCCGTACTCACCGACGAGAGCGCGGCGAGCCGGTGGGGCACCGGCCGTCTGGAGTCCGCCCTCAAGCCTCCGTCCGCCCTTCCCGACGCCCTTCCGGTGGCGTCTGGCCCACGGCGCAAGCGGCCCGGACATCGTTCACGGCCTTCAGCCGTTCCTGCGGCGCGACAGCGGCTCCGGCCAGATCGTGGTCGACCACCACCCCCGGCAGAAAGACGAACACGGTACCCAGAACGGCCAGGCCCACCACCCCGGCCAGCGGCGCCATGACCGCACGACGACCGACCGGCCGCTCGCGCCACGGATGCTGGTTGTGGCCCCGTTCCCCCATGGCAGGGGAGCCTAGGGGGTACCTGAGGAGGTGATCAAGATGCAGCCCCCACACGTGTGAGAGCAGGCGGGAAGCCCGGGCTTTCAGGCCCGGGAGGATGTCAGGATGAGCCGTCACCGACCACACTCCCCCACCTTGCCGCGGGGCGGCGGGAAGGGAGAACCGTGCGCGCCATCTCCGCCATCGATGGGCTCACCGAGCCTGCGATCACTCGCAGGCTCGCCGAACTGGGTGTCGAAGAAGGCGACATCCTGCTGGTTCACGCATCGCTGAGCTCCTTCGGGAGGGTCGCGGGTGGTGCTGCCTCCGTACTGGGTGCACTCGGTCGCGTTCTGGGCACACGGGGAACCCTGGTCGTTCCCACGTTCACTTCAGGCAATTCGGACACCTCCTCGGTGTACCGGGACCGCATTCACGGTCTGAGCGACCGCGAGCGCGCTGCCCTTCGGAACACCATGCCGCCCTTCGACCCCGAGACGACCCCCTCTACGGGCATGGGGGTTCTGGCGGAGACAGTTCGATGCGACGCGCGCTCCGTGCGCAGCGGCCATCCACAGACATCCTTTGCCGCACGGGGCCCTCAAGCCGCGAGGATCACCGACAACCATCATCCGGACTGCCACCTCGGCGAGCACTCACCCCTTGCCCGGCTGTACGAGTTGAGAGCGCGCGTACTCCTGCTGGGCGTCGGTTTCGACCGGTGCACCGCGTTCCACCTCGGGGAGTACCGCGTCCCCGATCCCCCGCGCCGCACCTACCGGTGCGTGGTCCGAAGGAACGGGCTCCGGCAGTGGTGGTCATACGACGACGTGGCTCTGGACGACAGCGACTTCGGCAGGCTCGGAGCGGACTTTGAACGGGCAGCAGCGGGTGAGCACGTACGAAGCAGCCTGATCGGGGCGGCTCACTGCAGGCTGCTGAGCCTTGTGGACTCCGTTGACTACGCCCGACATTGGCTCCCCTCACATCGCGTGACCGCCGAACAGCGCCCAGCGGACTCATGAGCGCGGACGCGGACGCGGACGTTGTCGGCAGGGCCGCTGAACGGCCGGTGGAGCCTGTGCCAGGCGAGGAACCACCTCCTCCACCAGCACGTCTCTCCCCTCATGACCGTGATCGTCGCCCCGGTCCAGCAACTGCTGGTCTTCGCCCGGCTCCAAACGCGCTCCTGCGCGTTCGCTGTCGCGCTGCTCTCGGGCATGGCCCTCTCGACCCTGGCACCGAAGCTGCCTGTGGCCAGGTACGACCTGCTGCTGGTCTACGGGCTGCTGCTCACGCTGGTCTTCCGCCTGCGCGGGTGGGAGACCGGGCGCGACGTCGCGGTCATCGCCGTATGCCATGCGATCGGACTGGCCTTCGAGCTGGTGAAGGTCGCTCACGGTTCGTGGAGCTATCCGGAGCCCGCGGCGCTCAAGATCGCGGGTGTGCCCTTGTACGGAGGGTTCCTCTATGCCGCCGTCGGCAGCTACGTCTGCCGCGCGTGGCGGCTGATGGAGCTGGAGCTCATCCGCTACCGCCCTTGGGCCACCGCGACCGTGGCCGCCGCCATCTACGTGAACTTCTTCTCCCACCATTGGCTGCCCGATGTGCGCTGGCCGCTCGCCGCACTGCTCGCCGTGGCGACCGCCGGTACGTCGGTGCGGTTCAGCGTGGGTAAAGCCCGCTACAGCATGCCGCTGCTGCTCTCGTTCGCGCTGATCGGATTCTTCTTGTGGCTGGCCGAGAACATCGCCACCTACCTCGGCGCATGGCGCTACCCGTACCAGCTCCAGGAATGGCAGCCGGTTTCCTTCGACAAGTTCGGTGCCTGGTCGCTCCTGATCAGCGTCACCTTCGTGCTCGTCGCGGCGACCAGACGGCGAGCGGATCTCACCTGAGCGTCTGAGGGCGACAGCGTCCGCATCCCCTCCACTCGAGCGCTTGGCGCCGGCCAAGGCGCCGCCGGCCTCGGCTCTTCGGGCCAGGGTTGCGGCCGCCAACAGGACCGGGGAGATGGGTCCTTCGGAATCACCGCCGCACCGAGCACTCCAGAATCCGGCCGTCGACGGTCCCGATCAACAAGTGCCCTCGCGGTGACGGTCTCGGTGCCGGATTGCACGCAGGGCTTTCTCGCAGCGCACTCCCGACGATGTGTGCGGCTTGCTGACAGTTCGGGCCCGCGGCCGGACCGGGCTGGACCTGGCGACGCGGTGGGTTTCGTAACGCACCTGAGTCATCGGTTGTCCGACCGATCCGGTATGCCGCTGCACGGGCCATCGTGGCGGCATGACTGAAACCCCCCACCACGAACCTGCGGAGCAGACCGACGCCACCCGCAGATCCATCCTCGCCACCCTGGGCGGAGCAGCCCTCGGTGTTGCCGCTCTCGGAATCCCGGCTTCGCGAGCCGCAGCCGCAGACCCAGGCGACACGCCCCAGGCCGCCACCGGACTGGCCGCTGCCTGTGTCCTGACGCCCGAGCAGACCGAAGGCCCCTACTATCTGGACCTCGAGACGGTCCGCAAGAACATCACCGAGGGCAAGGCGGGCGTCCCACTCACACTCCGCGTGACGGTCGTCGACACCGCGACCTGCTTCCCGTTGCCCAACACGGCAGTCGACATCTGGCAGTGCGACGCGCTCGGTGTCTACTCCGGCTACGTCGCGGGCGGCTCGACGCCGGACACGACATTCCTGCGAGGCGTACAGCTGACCGACTCCGCCGGCGTCGCGGAGTTCACCACCGTCTATCCCGGCTGGTACGTCGGCCGCGCAATCCACATCCACCTCAAGACCCATGCCGGCGGCACCGTGTCCAACGGGACGTACCACGGAGGCCACGTCTCCCACACGGGCCAGCTCTATTTCCCCGAGACGTACAACACCAAAATCGCCGCGTTGACCCCCTACCGGAACAACACCGCGACCCGCACCCTCAACGCGAGGGACGGCATATATCGCAAGGGGGGGTCCTCGACCCTGCTGAGCATCACCCAGGCCGGCAGCGACCTCGGCAAGGGAGTAGTCGGCACCGTCATCCTCGGTGTCAATCCCGCCGCAACGCCCTGACGCACCCTCTCGGGCGGCCGAACCGATGAGACCGGAAGGTTTCGCCCAGGAATCCCGCGGCCAGGAATCGGGAATGACCCGGCACAGGACATGCGAGTTATGCGGAGCGGCGCTGACCGCCGGATCACGCGGCGGTCGGCCAGCCCGGTATTGCTCCAATGCGTGCCGACAACGCGCGTTCAGGCAACGCTCGATACAAGGCTCCAGAGGGGAACGACCAACTTCACCGGATGCCTCCCTTTCGGATTCGGGTCGCGGGCTGCCACGAGCGCTCGACTCCTTCGTGGGGCGACGAGAGGAACTCTCCGTCCTGCGTGCCCTGCTGAGGACATCGCGCTTGCTCACGCTGACCGGAGCCGGCGGCGTCGGCAAGACGCGGCTGGCGCTGGAGTTCGCCAAAGGGCTGCCCGAGCGCTACGCGCGGGTTGACCTGGTCGAACTCGACTCGCTGCACGACGACGCTCCGCTCGCGCAGTCCGTGGCCGCCGCGCTGGGCGTGGGCGAGCGAGCGGGGCGATCCGGCACCGACGCTCTGGTCCGTGCGATCGGCAACACCTCCCGGCTTGTGATCCTGGACAACTGCGAGCATCTGGCGCAGCCGTGCGCTCGGCTGGCTGCGACCCTGCTGAGCCACTGCCCCCGGTTGCGGATCCTGGCCACCAGCCGGGAGTCGCTGCGGGTCCCCGGAGAGACCGTGTTCCGGGTCGGCGAGCTGTCTCTGCCGCCGGCCGGCAAGGGGGACGACCCGGGCGCCCTACTGAGTTCGGACGCCGTCCGCTTGTTCGTCGAACGCGCCGCCAGTCGTGCGCCCGGCTTCACCCTCTGGCGTGGCAATGCTGCGACTGTTGCCGAGATATGCCGTCGGTTGGACGGTCTGACGCTCGGCATCGAACTCGCGGCGCGCCGCGTCGGCACACTCCCACTGGGCGACATCCTCGCCGGACTGGACGACCGGCTGTTCCAGCTGTCGCTTCTGACCGACGGAAGCCGGACAGGTCCCTGTCGTCACAACGGACTGACCGCCGCGATCGACTGGAGCCATCGGCTCCTCGAGCCGACGGAACAGGCGGTTTTCCGGCGCCTCGCGGTGCTCGTCGGAGGATTCGACACGGCCGCAGCCGAGGCGGTCTGCGCCGGCGGCGGCGTCGCCCCACGCCAAATTCTCGGCGTCTTGTGCGGCCTTGAAGCCAAGTCGCTGATCGCACGGGTGCCGGGCGACGCACACCCCGCGCGCTTCCGGCAGTTGAACGTAGTTCGCGCCTGCGCCATGGAGCGTCTGATCGCATCGGGCGAGCTGGACGCCGTACGGCGGCGGTCCCTCGACTGGCTGAACAGCCTCGCGGAACACACCGGTGGCGAGGTGTTCGCCGACCAGGCCCGTGGGCCGCTCACCGGCGAACGGGACAATCTCGCAGCGGCCCTGGCCAGCGCCGGCGGCAGCGATGACCCCTCGAGCGACCGGCTGGCCCTGGAACTGGCCCGCGTGTACTACCAGCACGAACAGCCTTCGGCCGCCCGCTCGCTACTGAACGACCTTCTGCAGCGGCCTGCCACGCCTGGCCTCGGCGGCGCGGTAGCGGCACTCGCCACCCGTGTCGCCTGCCAGCAGACCGACCTGGCCGCAGCACTACGCCTTGGTGAGCAGGCGGTACGCCATGAACGCACGCGTGACCACCCCGCCGGTCTCGCCAACGCCCTGGACGCGCGGGCGGCAGCACTGCTGTGCCGTGGCGAATTCGCCGCCGCCGTCGTGGACCTGCGTGATTGCCTGCGTGTCGTCTCCGCGCTCGGCCGCCGGGAGGACACCGCGTGGTGCACCCAGCACCTGGCTTGGGCCCTGCTCCAGGCAGGCGAGGAGGCCGAGGCCGACTTGCTCATGGGTCGCTGTCTTCCGGTGCTCAGGGCGCAGGCGCACTGGAGCCGGGCTGCCGCCGCCCTGCACACCGCGGGCGCCGTACGGCTTTCCCTGGGCCGTCTGGACAACGCCGAGGAACTGTTCGGCGAGGTGCTCCGGATCGTCCCCGAAGCAAGCTTCCACGCGCTGTACCCGGTCGAGGGACTGGCCCTCGTGGCCGCCGAGAGCGGTGACTTGCGGCGAGCCCTGCGTTTGTACGAGGCGAGCGCGCAGGCACGCCGTCGGCTGGACACCGAGCCGGAAGGCCCGTGGCGCCGACGGGTGGAACTGACCGCGGCTCGTGCGCGGGCAGGGCTGTCGGCCGCCGCGCAGGACGCTGCTGTCAGCGGTGGCCGGCGACTGCGGGGAGACCGGCTCGTCGCATACGCCCTGCGGAGAGGGAGCGGCTACCCTCGCTCGGCGTCTGACGCCACCGCGGTCGTCGTGGACCAGTTCCCGCTCACAGGACGGGAGTTCACGGTCGCCGAGCTCGTCGCCGAGGGGCTGACCAACCGCCAGATCGGTGCGAAGTTAGGTCTTTCAGAACGTACTGTCGCCACCCACCTGGACAAGGTCCGCGACAAACTGGGCCTGCGCTCACGCACCCGGATCGCTCTGTGGGCGGCCGCACGAACCAGGGACGATTCCTGACGACACCAGGCCCCGTGAGTATCCTCGACGGCTCGTCCAGCGGCCGCAACTCCAGGGCCTGTCGGCCCAGACGCCCGCTCATTGCTCGCTTGCCTCACCCGAAGCGACCCACACAGCCCGTGTGGGGCAGGCGGGAATCCCGGGCCTTTAGGGCCCGGGAGGATGTCAAAAGGGGATCTCGTCCAGGAGGTGAGGGCCATTGTTGCGGACGTTGTTGACGGCCGGTGAGACGGGCCGGGCGTCGAGATGGCCCTCGGCGGGCTGGGTGAGCAGGGCGCGCAGGTCGTCCGTGTCCTGGTGGTGAGGGTCGAGCCAGGTGTCGTAGTGATCGGGTGTGAGGGCCAGTGGCATGCGGGGATGGACGCGGCCGGCCGTGTCGGTGGCCTCGGTGGTGAGGATGGTGCAGGTGATCAGCCAGGCGGCGGGGTCGTCGTCCTGTTTCACCTCGGGGTTGCGCCAGTACTCGTACAGGCCGGCGAGCGCCATCACCTGCTCGTCCTGGGGGTGGATGAAGTACGGCTGCTTGCGGGGCTTGCCGGTGGTCTCGTCCTTGACCTGCTGCCACTCGTAGAAGCCGTCGGCCGGGAGGAGACAGCGACGTTTGGCGAAGGCCCGGCGGTAGGCGGGCTTCTCGTGCACCGTCTCCACCCTCGCGTTGATCATCCGTGCGCCGCCCTTCGGGTCCTTGGCCCAGGACGGCACCAAGCCCCAGCGCAGCGGCCGCAACTCCCGCTCCGCCGCTGCGGATTCGTCCTTCTCGCGGGGGATGCGCTCGAGGACGGCCCATACGGGGTCGGTCGGGGCGACGTTCCAGCTCGGCGCGAGAGCCTCTTCGGCACGCCAGTCGGTGACCTGGAACAGCTGGACCAGGTCCTGAGGACTGCGGGTGGAGGCATAGCGACCGCACATGCAGCCCACTCTCCCACTCAACCGTGGTCTCCACCCGTGGTCCTCACCCGTGCTCGTCCCGTGTCGCGCGGACGAAGCCTGTCCTGGGCGCGGACGAAGCCCGTTCTGGCGCCGGCCGCGCGGAGGGCGGCCCCGGACAGGTGACTAGCGGCGTGCGTCCCCGCCGCAGAGGCGCAGTGTGACCGACGAACCGTGTTCCCCTTCCTGTCAGGCTCTGCCGAGACAGACCTAGACTCGGCCGCGAGAACACATCGGGGGGAACCGGGACTTGGGTACGGGTATGGATCCGGACAGGGGTGCGGGTGCGCGCGGTTCAACGGACGCCGACTCTTCCCTGATCCGCGCGGTCCGGGCCGCAGACACGGATCTGGTGAAGAAGCTTCTCCTCCTCGACAGCGATCCCGGCCTCCTCGACGCCGCGTTCTGCCTGGCGGTCCGGACGTACTCCGGGGGCATCGCCCAACTGTTGCTCGATCACGGCGCCGACCCCGGTAGTTGCGGGCCCGACGAGCTGATGCCGCTGCGCGAGGCGGTCGATTCCGGCTCGCCCGCGTTGGTCGAGGTGCTCCTGCACCACAGGATCCGGGGACGGTACCCAAGGTCCGAGCTGTTGCGGATGCTGGACCTTGCACGCCACTGGCACGACACGGGGGTCGAGACCGAACTGCGGCGCCGCACGGGCTCGCGGGGTACCGTCGGCCGCACCCGGGTCGAGGACGACGAGTTCTACAGCGTCGACGAACTCACCCTCGGCGAGGTGACCGTTCGTGACGGATACGCGGCGATCCTCACGCGCCTGGAGGAGCTGCTCGGCATCCGCTCATCGTTCGAGGAGCTGAGAAACCGCGCGTTGGCCCACTGCGACCAGGACCACGCCGCCTGGGGAGCTGTCACCATCCAGCTGAGCTCCCGGTGCGACCAGGAGACCTGGACGGCTGCCGCGGCCCTGCGCGCACATCCGGACCCCGCTCACCGGCTGTTCGGTGCCGAAGTACTGCGCCTGACCCATCTCTTCGACGGCAGCGACGAGGACGCGTTCGCGGGGCCCGCCCTCGGCGTTTTCACCGAGTGGGCGACCGAGGAGGCGGATCTCGCCGTGCTCACCGAGGTGCTGGTCGCCCTCGGAGAGCACGCCGACCCGCGCGCCGACGCGGCTCTCATGCTCTACGCCGGCCATCCCGATCCTCGGGTGCGGGGCGCGGTGGCGCGGGGGCTCGGCACGTGGTCCGAGCTGCCCGCCTTCTCCGATGACGTTCGTGAGGCGCTCCTGGTCCTGATGACGGACAGGGACACAGCGGTACGGCGGGACGCCTGCCTCACGGTCGGCCAGGCCAAGGACCGCGATCCCGTCCTGGCCGATGCGATGGCCGCTCTGCTGGACGACGCGGAGCGTCAGGTCCAGGTCGCCGCGGTGCACGGGCTCGCCCTGCACCGCGACGAGCGGTGCGTGGAAGCGTCGCGCCGTCTCGGGCCGCCGCGGCCCGGCACCTTTCCAGAGGAGCACTACCTCGACGCCGCGTGGCGGTACGCATGGCGGAACGGCGTGTGAGGTGCCCGGGTTGGTCATGCCCGCCGAAGCAGCCGGTCACCACCGCGACACCGTTCCTCAAGCCAGTTCGGTCTGAGGTTCCGAGAGTTTCAGTTCCGGTTGTTGTACGGGGGCGTCGTCGGGGTCCCACAGCTTGGTGGTCCGTACGTAGGCGTAGATCACCGACGTCATCGCCAGGACGAGGAGAGGCCCGAACACCCAAGGGTAGGACGCCATTTCCATCGGGAGCCAGCGATACGACACCAGCAACACGGCGAAGACCGTCGTACCGTAGGTGACCAGCAGGAGTCCTGGCCGGCCCCACCCGCGGTCGAACGAGCGCATCGCCGCCTCGATCGTGAGCGCGAACACCACACCGGCGAGAAGGTCGACGCCGTAGTGATAGCCGAATCCCAGCGTCGCGCTGAGTGTGGCGACGAGCCAGAAGGTCCCTACGGATCTCAGGAATCGTGAACCCTTGCGGGAATGGATGAAGATCGCGGTGGCCCACGCGGTGTGCAGGCTCGGCATGCAGTTGCGGGGGGTGATCTCGTCGAACGGCACCGGGTGCGGGGTGGTGATCGGCGGCGGAATGTCCGGCCACAGGTTCGCCGCCGCCCAGTGCCCTCCGTCGGCGCCGTAGGCGAAGACCGGCCCGACCACCGGGAAGATCATGTAGATGCCCGGTCCGAGCAGGCCTATGGCCAGGAAGGTGCGCACCAGATGATGGCCTGGGAAGCGCCGCTCGACCGCCACGTGACGTAGCTGATAGAGCGCGAAGACGGCAGCCGCCAGTGGGAGTTGACCGTAGACCCAATAGAGGACGTGGGGCCCGACCGGGTCGGTGGCCGCGACGATCTGGCCGGCCAGCCAGGAGGGGTTGCCCAGCGCGTGATCGGCCGTGGCCACGTACGGGTCGAGCACCGTCGGGTGGGTCGCCGCGGTGATGTGGAGCCAGGTGTCGCCGGTCTTGTGGCCGGCCATCAGCAGCAGACCCAGCCCGACGCCCTTGAGCAGCAGAACACGTTCCCGGCCGATGCGGCGCGTGACTGCGATGATCGCGCAGCCCAGGACCACCAGCAACGCGCCATTGCCGAAGTTCATTTCGGCGCCGACCGCCCACCGCACCAGGAAGAAGGCGACGTCGATGCCGATCGCGGCACCCATCGCGATGAAGCGTTGCCGCCAGGTGAGAACCACCATCATCAACGCCAGACCGGCATACAGCAGAGGCCCTGACTCGGGGGCGAAGACCACCTCGCGCGCCTGGTTGGTGATCGGCCCCGGGACGCCGTAGTGGCGCGCGGCGACCTCCAGGGCGACGAGGAAACCGAGAGTCGCCACACTCGCGGTGACCCACAGGGTCAACCGCGCTCGGCGCCAAGCGGCGAACGTACTGCCGCACCGTATTCGTGAAAGTACTCGCGTTATTGAAGAAATCAACTCTTTGGCCGCTTTGGTGTATTTGGTCGAATAGTCGCGCTTCGTACCGAATCGAGAGAAGGGTCGGCGAACAGGGGTGATCTTTTGCGAGTCAATCACGTTGCGGAGCCGGTGCGGGAGGGTTTCGCCTGTGACATATCGTGCGATGCCCAGTCGATCTGGCCGTCGTCGAGGGGATCCGCCCCAAGCCCCACGCACATCCCGGGGCCGACCTGGGTCTCAGGTCCCGCGCGACTGTCCCAACTGGTCGCGGCGGCGGGTGAGGTAGGCGGTCTCGGCGGTGTTGCCCGCCAGCTCGACGGCTCTGTCGTAGGCCGCTCGTGCTTCCCGGCTACAGCCCAGCCGACGCAGCAGGTCGGCGCGGGTCGCGTGGTAGGCGTGATAGCCCGTCAGCTCGTCCGCGAGGCGGTCGACGAGGGCCAGCGCCACCTGCGGGCCGTCGATCTCGGCGACCGCGATGGCTCGGTTCAGGGCGACGATCGGCGAAGGGTCGAGGCGCGCGAGCTGGTCATAGAGGGCGAGGACCTGCGACCAGTCGGTGTCGCGTACGTCGCGGGCGGAGGTGTGCACGGCGTTGATCGCCGCGAGGATCTGGTAGCGACCGGGGGCCTCACCGGTGGCCAGGCGCTCGCGTACCAGCCGATGGCCCTCGGCGATCAGGGCCGCGTCCCAGGCCCCGCGGTCCTGATCGCCGAGGGCGACGAGTTCGCCGCTCGGCGAGACCCGGGCGGCACGGCGGGCCTCGGTGAGCAGCATCAGCGCCAGCAAACCGGCCACTTCACCTTCCTGCGGCATGAGGGCACGGATCAGGCGAGTGAGCCGGATCGCCTCGGCGGTCAGGTCGTGACGTACGGGATCGGTGTCGGGGCCGGTCGCCAGGTAGCCCTCGTTGAAGACGAGGAAGAGGACGGCGAGTACGCCCGAGACGCGTCCCGGCAGATCCTCCGCGGACGGCACCCGATAGGGGATGCGAGCCCTTTTGATCTTGGCTTTCGCACGGGTGATCCGCTGCCCCATGGCGCTCTCCTGCACCAGGAAGGCGCGGGCGATCTCACTCATCGTCAGTCCGCCGACCATGCGCAGCGTCAGCGCCAGGCGGGTCTCCATCGCGAGCGCCGGATGGCAGCAGATGAAGATCAGCCGGAGCCGGTCGTCGTCGATGGGCCCGAGAGGCTCGGGCGGGTCGCCGTACGACATCTGAGCCTCCTTCTGCTTGTCCTCGCGCTTGTTCTCGCGCCGGATGCGGTCGATGGCCTTGCGGTGGGCGGTCGTGGTCAGCCAGGCACCGGGGTTGGGCGGAACACCGTCGGCCGGCCACCGCTCGACGGCGGTCGCGAACGCGTCGGCCGCCGCCTCCTCGGCGACATCGAGGTCGCCGAAGCGTCTGGCCAGGGCGGCGACCACCCGCGCCCACTCCTCGTGGTGGGCCTGGGTGATCGCCTCCCGGACGTCGATCACGCTCACAGGAACGGACGCACCTCGACCTTCCGGTTGCAGGCCTTCGATCCCTCGGTCGCGAGTTTGAGCGCCACGTCGAGGTCGGGAGCCTCGATGACCCAGAAGCCGGCGAGGTACTCCTTCGACTCCAGGTAGGGCCCGTCGGTGAACACCGCCTCCCCACCGCGGTTGTCGATCACCGTGGCCGTGTCGGGCCCTCCGAGGCCACCGGCGAAGACCCAGTAGCCCTCGGCCTGGATCCGCTCGTTGAACACGTGGATCGCGGCCATCTCGTCCGGGTCGGCGAGGTCCGCCCTGTCATGGATGACGGAAAACAGGTACTGCATCGCGCATCGTCTCCTGAGCTTCGGGGACGCCCCTCGCGGGCGACCGCTCACCCTTACTACGAACGCCTCCGCCCCGATCCGACACCACTCCGACTTCTTCGAGGACTTTCCGGTACGCCGGTTGTGAGGAGGACACGCCCAGAGGGCCGGTATCGCCCCGGCACAGCCCCGGCACGCCCGCCCGCAGGTGAGCTCAGGGGCGGACGGCAGCGTCCTGAGAGGTGAAGGCGCGCTCCAGCAGGGCGTACAGGGTGTCCCGCTCCTGCTCGTCGAGTCTGTTCAGGCCCGCCTGGGTGGTGTGCATCTTCCCGCGGATCACGTCGATGACCCGCTCGCCCTCCGCGGTCAGGACGACGTCCTTGACCCGGCGATCGGAGGGCCTCGGCTCGCGGCGTACCAGGTCGCGCTTCTCCAGCCGGTCGATGATCCCGGTCATGTTGGAGGCGTCACAGGTGAGCGTGGTGGCCAGCGCGCTCATGGAGGCAGGCCCCCGGCGCAGGACATTGAGTGTCTTGCCCTGGCTGGCCGTGAGGTGCTCGCTCGCAGCAGCGGCCGTGAAGTCGCCGTAGTAGGCAGCCAGGGAAACCGAGAGCAGTTCCATGAGCTGGGCCGGGTCGCTACGGGGAGTACCAGTCACGCCGTCAGCCTACGCCAGGAAACTTGACGATCTCAAATATCGATGGCTACGGTCAGGCTATTGCTTGAAGTCCTCAAGCATCGATGTTCTCAAGTAGTTCCGTCAGCTCTCAAGGTAGGAAAGACTCTCCGTGTCCCACGAACAGCACACGGTCACCCGACGACCCGCGGGCGACCCCGCGGTCGTCCTGGTGCTCGGGCTTGCCGCCATGGTCGTCTCGATGATGCAGACCCTGGTCGTCCCGATCCTGGGGATCATCCAGAACGACCTCGACACCACGACGGCGAACGTGAGCTGGGTGACCACGGCCACGCTCCTGTCGGCCGCCGTCTTCACGCCGCTGCTCGGGCGGTTCGGTGACCAGCACGGCAAGAAGCCGACCCTCGTGGGCGTCCTGCTCGTGATGATCGCGGGCTCGGTGCTCGCCGCCACCACGACGTCGCTGACGTGGCTGATCGTGGGCAGGGTGATGCAGGGAGCGGCCACCGCGATCTTCCCGCTCGCCCTCTCCATCCTGCGCGAGGAGATCAGGCCGGAGAAGCTGCACGGCGCGATGGCCCTGGTCAGTGGCACACTCGCGTTCGGCAGCGGGCTCGCACTGGTCGGCGCGGGGCTGCTGACCCGGGGCCATGACCCCGACTACCACCGCGTCTTCTGGCTCGCCGTGGTGCTCGCGGTCGTCGCGCTGGCGGGCGTGGTGTTCGCGGTCCCCGCCTCCCGCACGAAGACCGGAGGACGGACGGACTGGCTGGGCGCGGTCATCCTGGCGGTACTGCTGGTGCTGCTTCTGGTGCCCATCTCGCAGGGGCACGCATGGGGATGGACGTCCGGCCGTACACTCGGCGCCTTCGCCGGCGCGGTCGTGATGGCCGTCGGGTGGGTCTTCGTCGAGCGCCGGGTCAAGGAACCGATGGTGGACATGAAGATGTTCGCCCACCGTCCCGTTCTCTTCACCAACCTGGCCGGGCTGCTGCTGGGCTTCGCGATGTTCGCCCAGTTCATCGGCGTCTCCTACCTCGTCCAGATGCCCGAGGACATAGCCGGTTACGGCTTCGGCGCCTCCGTGCTCCGCGCCTCCGTCGTGTACCTGCTGCCGACCACCCTCGTCTCGCTCGTGGGCGCCCAGCTCGGCGGTGTTCTGGTCCGCCGGCTCGGCGCGCGCGGCACGCTGGCCGCAGGTGCCTGCTTCGGCGTGCTCGGCTTCACCTGGCTCAGTGCCGCGCACGACACCTCTGCCTCCGTGATCGGCGCGGGCATGGTCATCGGTCTGGCGATCAGCTTCGGCTACGCCTCCATGCCCGCGCTCATCGTTGCCAGCGTCCCGGCCCACCAGACCGGCATCGCCAACGGCATCAACTCCATCTCCCGCTCGGTCGGAAGCGCCGTCGCGAGCGCGGTGATCACCTCGCTCCTGGCATCCAAGACCATTCCGCTGCCGCAGGGAATGCCGGCACTGCCGCAGGAAAGCCAGTTCACCTTGAGCTTCGTGATCGCGGGAGTGGCGTTCCTGCTGGTCGTGGTCGTCGCCCTGTTCGGCATCAAGGCGGTGCACGCGCCTCGTACGACAGCGCCGAGCAAGGCCACGAACTCCGGAACGACGCCGCTCGCCGAAGCGGAAGCCGACGCCGAGCTCGTCTGATCGCCGCCCCGGCGTGCCCGCACCTTCTCCGAAAGGCAGCTCATCCATGACGACCTCCGGCCACCCCGGCCACGGCCGCTCCCCCGCCCCGGTCGACCACCCCACCGCGGTCGCGGCGGAGACCGCCCGCTTCGTCGCCACGGTCGAGAACGCCGACCTGGCCACACCCGTGCCCACCTGTCCCGGCTGGACGCTGGCCGACCTGGTCAAGCACACCGGCAGCGTCCAGCGCTGGTTCTCGGCACTGCTACGGGCGCGCGTCCAGGAACCCCCGCGCACGCGTGAAGTGGACCTGCGGCTCCCGGACCAGGAGGAGGGATACGCCGCGTGGCTGGACGAGAGTGCGACCGTCGCCGCGGGCACGTTCGCGGCCACCGACCTGAGCCTGCCGATGTGGGCGTGGGGCGTCGACCAGCACGCGCGCTTCTGGGCACGCCGGATGCTCTTCGAGACCCTGCTGCACCGGGCCGACGCCGAACGCGCACTCGGCCTCCGACCCGCGATCGACCGACCGGTCGCGGTCGACGGGATCGATGAGTTCCTGGTCAATCTCCCCCTTGCCACGTCTTTCGCCCCGAAGGTGGCCAACCTGCGCGGGCCCGACAAGACCATCGGCTTCCGCACGACCGACGGGGACGACGGTTGGCTCGTACGCCTGCGGCCGGACGGCTTCGGGCTCGACATGACCCGGCCCACCGCGGACACCGCGGACACCGCGGACGCGACCGTCCGGGGAACTGCGGCCGACTTGCTCCTGCTCGTCTACGGACGCCTGCCCCACGCCGCTGAGGTCTTCACGCACGAAGGCGACGAGCAGTTGCTGGACCACTGGTTCGCCAACTCCGCCTTCTGAGACGGGGTGTTGCCTCCATCGGAGGACGGCGGCCGCATCGTCCGCCGGGGCCGGCTGAGCCTCAAGGAAGACGGCGCGGCCGTGGCAGGTCCCGGCGGGGATACCCGCCGGGCGAGCGCCTTCGGTCCGAGGCGCGCATCCCCGTGGGCCCCTCCGTCGGCACCGCCACCACCACACGCAGGCGAAGCACCCGCGCGCTCGTACCCCCTCGGGGAGCTCCCGTGTCCGCGCCGCAGTCCACGGTGTCGGCGGACGGGTATGCTGCCCGCTCGCTGAGATCCGCTCCGAGCGGCAGCGGCGAGGGGGAGCATCGATGCACAGGGCTGTGGGCAGGGGGCGCAGCGGCCTGGTGGTCGTCGCCGTGCTGGCTGGTGTCGTCGCGGCTGCGGGGTGCGGTGGGGGCTCCGAGCCAAGCGGCTCCGGAACCGCGGGGTCCGCCGGCGCGACGGACTCCGGTGGCAAGGACGCTTCACCGAAGGCCCGTGCGGGTTCCCTCACTTGGGAGTTCGAGCACATCGCGGATTTCAGCGGACGGTTCACGGACGTCGCCGCCCTTGCGGATGACGACATCTGGGCGGTCGGGACCGAGAACAACGGCGAGTCCAACGCCCACCTGCTGCACTACGACGGTACGCGGTGGAAGAGAGAGCCACTGCCCGAAGCCCTCGGCACCTCCGACTACCCGCCCATTCTCCACGAGGTCGGCCCGGAATCCCTGTGGCTGCAGCCACGGCCACGGGCCTATGACGAGGGCGGCTCGAATGCCTGGGCACAATGGGACGGCAGCCGTTGGTCCGCGGTGCCGAACCCCCCGCCTGGCAATGTCGGGGACTTCGAAACCGATGGCCCGGACGACATCTGGGCCCTCACCGACGAGCGGGCCGCCCAGCACTGGGACGGCACTCGCTGGACCACGACCCGGTTGCCGTACGGCGCCTCGGACCTCGCCGTGGTGGGACCGGACGACGTCTGGGCCGTCGGCGGCCGTTCGACCGGGCCGGGCACCGAGCTGGGCACCGAGTTGGGCTACGGCGAACGGTACAGCCAACCCGCGTCCATGCACTGGGACGGCATGTCCTGGAAGTCGGTCGAGACGCCGCAGTTCCGCTTCGAGGAGCCGCTTCCGCCGGAGCCCAGCGCCGGCCTCCTCCAGGTCTTCGCGCTCGACAGCGGTGAGGTGCGCGCGTACGGCATCAACGCCTTCGAACACGGCGAGCTCGTGGGCGAACCCTCGGACGAATTCATCCGGCTGCGCTGGGACGGCTCGAAGTGGGTCGAGCAGGAACCCGCGCCCGGCGGGTGCGCCCTGCGCACCCCGGTGGGTCAGGACGACAAGGGCCTGTTCCTCGACGGCAACTGGTACATGACCGACGGCGGCCGGTGCGTGAAGATCATGCGCCACCGCCTGCCCCTGTCCACCGGTGCCCGGAAGGGGTCGAACCAGTCACTGTGGCTGGAGGACATCCACCGGGTACCCGGCACCGACGAATGGCTGGGCGCCGGACACATCCAGGTCAACCAGAGCGGGGCCCCCTTCGACGCCCCGGTCGTCGTACGACTGAGGAGCGGCGGCTGACAGTGGCCGCCCCACGCGAAGATGCCCGTTCCGGAGTTGCTTCCGCGTGGGCACGGTTCGGCGAATCCCTGGAAGGCCGCCTCTGGTGCCGCCTCGGCGTTCAGCCGTTCTGCCGCGGCAGGCGCACCACCTGGACGAAGAAGTCGTCGATCTGGCGGACGGCGGCGATGAACTGGTCCAGGTCGACCGGCTTGGTGACATAGGCGTTGGCGTGGAGTTTGTAGCTGCGCAGGATGTCCTCCTCCGCGGCAGAGGTGGTGAGGACCACGACCGGGATGTGCGACAGGGCCGGGTCCGACTTGATCTTCTCCAGGACCTGCCGGCCGTCGTACTTGGGCAGGTTGAGGTCGAGGAGGATCAGATCGGGTTGCGGAGCGCCGACGTGGGCACCGCGCCGGTAGAGGAAGTCGAGCGCCTCCTCGCCGTCCCGCACCACGTGCAGCGTGTTGCCGATCTTGTTGTCCTCGAAGGCTTCCCGGGTCATCAGCTCGTCGCCCGGGTCGTCCTCGACGAGGAGGACGTCGATGGGATTGCCGGCGGGAGTGGTCATGTCAGGGCCTTGTCTTCGGTGCGGGCGTGAGTTCCTGCCGCCGCGTCGGCGGACGGGAGAGTGAAGCAGAAGCGTGTGCCGTCCGTGTAGGTCGTGTCGATCCAGATGCGGCCGCCGTGGTATTCGACGATCTTCTTGCACAGCGCGAGGCCGATGCCGGTTCCGCCGTAGGCGTCGCGGCTGTGCAGCCGCTGGAAGATGACGAAGACCTTGTCCTCGAACTCACTGGGGATGCCGATGCCGTTGTCGGTGACGCACAGGCGCCAGGCGGCAGGGTCCTCCGGGTCCTGTTCGCAGGTGATCCGGATGTGTGGCGTGCGGTCGGCGTGACGGAACTTGACGGCGTTGCCGACCAGGTTCTGCCAGAGCATCGTCACCAGCGTCGGGTCCCCGACGATCGGAGGCAGCTCGTCCGGTCGCTCGATGCGCGCGCCGCTGTCGGTGACGGAACTGTCCAGGTTGGCCAGCGCCTTGCTGAGCGCCTGATCCAGATCGACGGAGAGGCGGGTGTCATTGACGCGGCCCACGCGGGAGAAGGTGAGCAGGTCGTTGATGAGGATCTGCATGCGCTTGGCGCCGTCGACGGCGAAGTCGATGTACTGCCGCGCGCGGTCGTCCAGCTGGTCGCCGTAGCGCTTCTCCAGAAGCTGGCAGAACGAGGCCACCTTGCGCAGCGGTTCCTGCAGATCGTGGGAGGCGACGTAGGCGAACTGTTCCAGTTCGGCGTTGGAGCGGCGCAACTCGACCGCCTGCGCGTCCAGGTCGGCGGTCTGCCGGGTCAGGACCTCCTGCTGCGCGCGGGAGGAATCCAGCTCGGCGACGATCCGCTGTCGCATGTTCTCGACGTCCTCCGCCACCGCGGTGAGATCCACCGGCCCTCCGCCGGTGATGACATGGTCGAAGTCGCCCTGTGCCACCCTGCGGGTGGCGGTCCGCAGGTCGTCCAGCGGACGTGTCACCAGCACACGGACCAGAACCGTCAGCACCACACCGGTCAGCAGGAACACCACGACCATGGCGATGAGCACGGCGTCGCGGACCTTCCGCGAGTACGCCAGCTGGTCCTGACCGTCCTCGACCGCCGCCTCCAGCCCGGCGTTCTGCTCGGCCGACGCTCTGCGGATACGGTCGAAGCTCTCCTTGCCGCGTTCGGCGGTCGCCCGGTCGATCGTGCGTGGCTCGCCCGGCGTGACGCGGTCGACGAGGGGCTCGGCGTAGGTGCGCCGCCATTCGGCCGCCAGCTTCTCGACCGTCCGCAGGTCGCCGAGGAGTCCGTCACGGTCGCCGATGAGGTCGCGCATCCGGGCCGCGGCACGCGTCTCGTCCTTCTTGCCCTCCTCGTAGGGGTCCAGGAACTGGCGGTCGGCCGCGATGGCGTAGCCGCGGATTCCCGTCTCCTGGTTCACCAGGGATGCCTGCAGCCGGTACGCCTCCGTCTGTGCGGGTTCGACGTCTCGGAGCAGATGGTCGGTGACGGAGGCCGTCCGCTGGAGCAGCACGGCGCCGATCACGGCGCCCACGACCACCAGCAGCGCCATGAATGCCAGCACCAGCCGGATCCAGCCCTGCACTGTCAGCCGACGTCCGGCCCACCGCTCGCCGGTCATGTTCCGTGTCCCGTCCTCGGAGTCACTGTTCTCACGTTCGCTCTTCATGTCCATCAGCCCCAGCGCAGGTGGAGCACGGCGACGTCGTCGGCCAGGCCGCCCTGCCCCTCAGCCAGTGCTTCGGCCCGATTGATCAACCCGTCGACGAAGGCGGCCGGCCGCAGATCGGCCAGCTGGCGCGCCACCGCCAGCAGTCCTTCCTCGCCCAGCCGCTCCGTGCCGCGTCCGACGCGCCCCTCGAACAGTCCGTCGGTGAACAGGACCATCGCCGTGCCCTCCGGGACGTCCAGGTACTCCTCGGGCCAGTGCGCCCCGCCGGGAAGGATCCCCAGCGCGGGCCCGCCTGTGACCTCCACCCACTCGACCGCGGCACCCCCGCACAGCAGCACACCGTGATGACCTGCCCGCACCATCCGGACGCGCCGCTGACCGGGACTGACGGTGAGGACGACCAGGGTGGCGAAGACGCCCACCTTGGCCCGCTCGGCCATCAGGATCTCCTCGAGCCGGCCCACCTGGTCGGCACCGGTGACACCACTGAGCACCAGGGTGCGCCAGGCTATGCGCAGCGCGACCCCCAGGGCGGCCTCGTCCGGACCGTGCCCGGAGACGTCTCCGATCATCGCGTGCACGGTGCCGTCGGCGCTCTGCACGATGTCGTAGAAGTCTCCGCCCAGCAGCGCGTGCGCGCGGCCGGGCCGGTAGCGGGTCACGACCTCCACTCCGTCTCCGCGCAGCAGCGGGCGGGGCAGCAGTCCCCGCTCCAGTCGAGCGTTCTCCTGCGCCTGCATCTGACTCGCCTGCAAGGCCGCCGCGTCCTGCTCGGCCTGCTTGCGCTGGATCGCGTAGCGGACCGCCCGTCCGAACAGCTCCGGCTCGACCCGCCCCTTGACGAGATAGTCCTGTGCTCCCGCCGCCACGGCCGCCAGGCCGGTCCCCTCCTCGGCGAGTCCCGTCAGCACCACGACGGCGACGTGTTCGGCACGCTCGCGCACCCGCGACACCGCCTCCAGACCCTGCGCGTCCGGGAGATGCAGGTCCAGCAGTACGCAGTCCGGGACCTCGGACACGAGCACGTCGCATGCCTCGGCCATGGAGCGCACCCAGCGCAGGCGCATGCCGAGCGCGCTGTCGGCGACCATCTCCTCCACGAGCAGCGCGTCGCCCGGATCGTCCTCGACCAGCAGGACCGACGGCTCCTCCGTTCCCCAGGCCGCCGCACGGTCCAGTTCAGGCGAAGCCACGCCGGCAGCCCCAGGCTGCGACGTCATCATTGAATGAACCCCCCACCCGCCACCATTCCGCCGCTGCCTGACGGATAACTCCGCGAGCATACTCACGCGTCCCCAGGAGCACGGCGTGAGGAATGCCTCTGCGGGGCCACCGCCGGAACCAGCGGCGGCGCCTGTGGCCACCTGATGACAGGTCGCACATCCATGACCACTCGGGTGCCGTGCGACGCGGCTGCGGGGAGGACCCGCAGAAGCTCGGCGGGGACGTCGGTGCCGGTGCACTCCCACCTGGTCTTGGCGTAGTACGAGCTCCGGCCGTCGAAGTAGGCGCGGGCAGGATGGGCCGGGTCGAGGGCCTCGGCCTGCACCATGGCGTACAGCTGGGCGCGGCGCGGGTGGCGGGCGTTGTAGTCGACGACGAGGTCGAGGGTGGACCGCAGGTCGCGGCTCCCGCTGAGCAGGTCAGGGCGGTCTTGCTGCAACAGCACCAGGTACATCTGCCCGGCGAGGTGCCTGGGCTGTTCGGGGTAGGGCGTCAGCGCGCGTCCTTTCCGGTGGAAGGCGGCAGGCGCAGGGCTCCGGGAGCGGTGTCCGGGACCACGGGCCGACGCGGCGGTACGGGTTCGACCGGGCGGTATCGCTCTCCGGGCTCGGGGCGGGGGTCGGGTTCTCCCTTGTTGGGCCACAGGGCCGTCGCGCGCTCCGCGAGGGCGGTGATCGTGAGGGACGGGTTGACTCCCAGGTTCGCCGAGACGGTGGAGCCGTCGATGACGTGCAGTCCGGGGTATCCGTGCAGCCGGTGGTACGGGTCGACCACGCCGGTCGTGGCGTCCTCGCCGACGGTGCAGCCGCCGATGAGGTGGCCGGTGGTGGGTATGTCGAAGAGGTCTACCCAGGTGCCGCAGGGCTGGCCTCCGATGCGGGCTGCCGCGACGCGAGCGGCCCGGTGCCCGGCCGGTATCCAGGTCGGGTTGGGTGCGCCCTCGCCGGGGCGGCTGGTGAGGCGGCGCCGACCGGTTCTGGTGCGTCGCAGGAAGGTCGTCACCGAGTTGTCGGCGGTCTGCATGACGAGCAGGACGACCGCTTGCCGGGACCAGCGGCGCGGGTTGTGCAGAGCGGGCAGGTGGCGAGCGTTGCGTGCCATGGCGGCGAGCCCCGTCAGCAGGCGGGACCGCCCCGGGACGGGGTCCGTGAGCAGCGCGCCGAGCAGGGCGAGCAGGTTGCTGCCGGGTCCGTAGCGGACCGGTTCCATATGGGTGGTCGCGTCGAGGTGGACGGAGGAGGTGATGGCGACCCCGTGTGTGTAGTCCGCGTCGCGGTCCTTGGAGCGGACGCCGAGGATCGCCTCCGAGTTGGTGCGGGTCAGCCACCCGAGGCGGGGTGAGACATCGGGGAGCGAGCCGTCGGCGCGCAGTGCGTGGAGCAGCCGTTGCGTGCCCAGGGCTCCGGCCGCGAGAACGACGTGCCGTGCGGTCAGTGTCCGCCGCTGGCGGCCCGCGACGGCGCCGGTGCGTGCCGAGGTGACGGCCCAGCCCTGGCCGTGTCGGGCGACGCGGGTGACCGTGCGCCGCTCCAGCACCGTCGCCCCGGCCCGCTCGGCGAGGCCGAGGTAGTTCTTGGGCAGGGTGTTCTTGGCGTTGTGCCGGCAACCGGTCATGCAGGCGCCGCAGTTGAGGCAGGCATGGCGGGTGGGCCCGGCGCCGCCGAAGTAGGGATCGGGGACGGGCTCGCCGGGCTGGGCGCCGGGCGGGCCGAAGTGGACGCCGACCGGGGTGGGGCGGAAGGTGTCTTCGCGGCCGAGTTCGCGAGCGGTGTCCTTGAGCAGGCGGTCGGCCGCGGTGAACACGGGGTTGGGTGTGACCCCGAGCATCCGGCGCGCCTGCGCGAAGTAGGGGGCGAGTTCGCGGCGCCAGTCGGTGATGGCGGCCCAGGCCGATCCCTCGTAGAAGGCGGCAGACGGTTCGTAGAGGGTGTTGGCGTAGCCGAGGGAACCGCCGCCGACGCCGGCGCCGCTCAGGACGAGCAGGTCACCGAGCAGGGACATGCGCAGGATTCCGGTGCAGCCCAGGCGGGGTGCGAAGAGGTAGTCCCGGACGTGCCAGGACGTTCGTGGGAAGTCGCTGTCGGCGAAGCGCCGCCCCGCTTCCAGCACCGCCACGTCGTATCCCTTCTCGGTCAGTCGCAACGCGGTGACACTTCCGCCGAAGCCCGAACCGATGACGAGGACGTCGTGGTCGAAGGCGGTCACCGGTCGCCTCGTGCGGCGAAGTCGGCGACCAGGGGGGTGACGAGCCGTTCTAGGTTCTCGCGGCGGGTTTGGGGATGACGGGCCGTGAGCGGGACGGGGCCGTCCAGCCCCGGGGTGTGGGTGACCAGGGCGAGGTGCGGCAGCATGACGAGCAGCAGGGAGAGCAGGGCGTCCAGGTCGGCGTCCTTGCGCAGGTCACCTGCCTCGACGGCGCGCTCCAGCAGGGGGCGCAGGCCGCTCAGATAGATCTCGTTGACGGGCACCCGGACCGCGTCACGTACGGCCTGGTCCATCTCCATGTTGGTGGCGGCGGTGACCCCGCGTTCCAGGGGGTGCGTGGCGAAATAGTCGAGCCAGGCTTCCAGCGCGTCGAGGAGATGGAGGGGGAACGCCCTGGTGCCGTCGTAGCCGTCGAGCCAGGGCTTCATGTGGGCGTAGATGCGCAGGGACGTCTGTTCCGCGACGTAGGTGAACAGGTCGAGCTTGCCGGAGAAGTACTGGAACAAGGAGCCCTTGGCCACGCCGGCCTCTCGGGCGATGACGTTGAGGCTGCCCGTGGAGTAGCCGTGGGTGCCGAATTCGTCCATGGCGGCGACCAGGACGCTCTCCCGCCGGGCCGGGGAGAGCCGGGTCCAGGTAGGTGTGGGCATGGGGCGCTCCTGTGGGTGACCGGGCGGTCATGTGACCGCCCGGTCATCGTGGAGCGCCGGTCATGAAGTGTCAACGCGTCGGACAGGAAAGCCTGTTGAGCTTTTCCGTGGAGCCGAGAAGCCTGCCCCGCCCCATTGACACCGCGTGGCGCGAGATCCAGCCTGTGACCAGTCGGTCACATGACCGAGTGGTCACAGGGGGCGTGGACATGCGCAAGGTGTGTGTGATCGGGGCGGGCTCATCCGGAATCGCCGCCTGCCAGGTGCTCGCCGAGCGCGGCATCCCGTACGACTGCTACGAACTGGGCTCCGAGGTCGGCGGCAACTGGAGGTACATGAACGACAACGGCCTGTCGTCCGCCTACCGCTCCCTGCACATCAACACCTCGCGCCAGGTCATGGAGTACGCCTCCTACCCGATGCCGCCGAGCAGTCCCGACTATCCCGGTCACGCGCACATCGCCCGCTACTTCGACGCCTTCGTGGACCATTTCGAGCTGCGCCCGTCCATCGCCTTCCGTACGGAGGTGGTCGATGTATCACCGACCGCCTCCGGCCAGTGGACCGTGACCCACCGCCACCGCGACACGAAGCGGCACACGGAAACCACCTACGACGCCGTCCTTGTCGCCAACGGACATCACTGGAAGCCCCGCTGGCCACAGCCGGCCCTGCCGGGAGCCACGGACTTCGCCGGCACGCAGACCCATGCGCACGACTACCGGACACCCGAGCCCTACACCGGCCGGCGCGTCATGGTGCTCGGTATCGGCAACTCCGCCTGCGACATCGCGGTGGAGACCTCACGCGTGGCGCAGCGGACGATCCTCGCGACCCGCCGCGGCGCGCACATCCTTCCCAAGTACCTGTTCGGCACACCGACCGATCACCTCACCAACTCGTGGCTGGCGAAGACCCCGCTGGCCCTGCAGGACCGCGGCCTGCGACTGCTGTTGCGCCTGAGCCGAGGCCGACTGACGGACTACGGACTGCCCGCGCCGAGCCACCGCGTTCTGGCCGCCCACCCCACCATCTCCGACGACCTCCTGTCACGGCTCGGACATGGAGACATCGTGGTCAAGCCCGCCCCGCAACGCCTTGAGGCGAAGCGGGTGCTCTTCGAGGACGGCAGCGCAGAGGACATCGACACGATCATCTACAGCACGGGATACGACATCTCCTTCCCGTTCCTCACGACCGAGCTGATCGACCCCTCCGACAACAACCTGGGTCTCTTCCACCGTGTCGTCGCACCCGGACACCCGGGTCTGTATTTCATCGGCCTCATCCAGCCGCTCGGCGCGATCATGCCGCTGGCCGAGGCACAGGCACACTGGGTCGCCGACCTGCTCCAGGACAGGTGCGCCCTGCCCGCGCGACGGGTCATGCTCGATGAGGTCGACGCCTACCGTGCCCGCCTGAGGCGGCGCTACGTCGCCTCGACCCGGCACACCATCCAGGTGGACGCGCGGGCCTACCTGCGGGAACTGGCCGGGGAGCGCCGTCGCGGCGCCGCGCGCGCCCGCAGGAGAGCGTCCCTCTGACGTCTGCGCGCATCCCGGCCGGCCGACGGGCGGCGAACCTCGCCCGGTGCGAAGATGCGCCGTCACAGGTTCGGAGGGACTGTGGAGAGATGACACATTCCCTCGTACCTCCAGGTGAGACCCCACCCGCCGAAGGCTGCATCGCCGAAGCGCATCAGGAGCGGCCGGACGGCGGAATCTGGGAACACCCCTACTTTTGGCTCTCCCTCATCGTCCTCGGCTCGGTGGTTGTCGCGGGCTTCTTCGTGGCCCGGATCAGCGGACTCTGAACGGCGCACTTGTCGCCGAGCGGCCCCGCACGGCCCGAGTGCCGTGCCGCGGGGCAGCCGCGACTCACCCTTCTCCTCGCCTGCCTGCTGGGCAAGCCGCGCAACGGCATGCCGATGTCCGGGCGTCCGGGGCCAGGACGCAGGTCGGCGACGAGCGAGGGCCTGCCGTGGGTCTTCCTAGAGTCTCCGAAGGCCGCTGAGCACCTTTTCGAGCAGCGTCACGTGGGGCCTGCCCCCATTGGCGTCGTCAACGTGGGGCTGTTGCACCGTCACGAGTCCCGCCTCCGCGAGATCCGCCACCAGGATTCGGGCGACTCCCAGCGGGATGGCAAGGTGCGCGGAGATCTCCGCGACCGACTTGACCTCTTGGCAGAGAACGCAGATCCGATACGCCTCCGGCGTCTGGGTACGAGGCTCCCAGAGGTCTGTTCTGGTGCTGACCAGCGCCTCGATGGCGAGGTGGTGGCTCGGGCGGGTGCGGCCTCCGGTCATGGCGTAGGGCCGGACGAGTGCGGAGGGCTTGGCGGGGCCGCCTGGTGCTGCGGGGAGTCGAGGTTCCTGAGCCGTGGACGGCGGAGGACGGTATGTCCTGTACGGATCACCACCGGGGGGCGTCGTCACGGTTACTGCTCCATTCGGCTGGCGCACCCGAGGACGTCGGGTACCGCAAACGGCCCACTGCCGGTGTCGGCAGAAGGTGCGCGTTCATGAACCACACGGTCCGGGCCTGCGCAGGGTGCGCTGCGTCGCACAGGAAACGGCCCAGAAGCGGGACTCTCGTCGTAATCGATTACGAGTCGATTCACAAAGAAGGACACTAGCCGCCGTTGCGGCCTCACGACGGATCTTGGCCCACTTCGTACCCCAGTTCGGAAATCAGCATATGCCACCACGCACCGTGTCCTGCCCGCACAAGCGACAGACTCCCCTGACTCGCGCCCACGATACCGGGCACAACGACCCATCGAAACAAGGCGAGTTGACTGACAGTCGACACCCGACGCCCTCAGCACCGCGGTCGGCCCCATCCTGCTACGAGACCACCCCCCGGTGCCATTGCCCCAGCCGTCGTCCGTGGGACGAGCCGACAGGCTCGCGACGGCTCCCCGGTCATCGCTGGGCATCCGGCAGCCGGTCGCATCGATAGCGTAGTCGCGTGGATCAGGACGAGCGGCTCCTTCACAGCTCGTCGTTCGGCACGGCGGCCGCCTCCTACGCCGAGCACCGCCCGGACCGCCGTACTGCGCGTCCGGCGGCTCCGAGGCATCACGTCGGCAAGATCGCCGACCGGGCTTTCAGCTCATCGGGCGACCGACCCGACAAGGTCGGCGCTCGCGTCCCACAGCCGTCCGGCCCCGGCCGAGTCGAGACCGGCCTTGGCCTGTCGGCGGACGGCCGGGGAGCCCCGGTAGCCGCCAGGCCGTCCGGCCCGGCGTAGGAGTCGCCGGGGACATCCTGGGTCGCGGCGTAGAGCAGCGACAAGGCTCCGCGCTCCGGATCGGGCGGCGGGGATGTGCATTCCCCGGCGTTGTCGATTCGTCCCTGGGTGCCTTCCTGCGCACCCGGCGCGCGGCGCGGCAACCGGTGATCCTGATGGGACAAGGCCGTGCGACCAAGGGGTCGCGTCACGAGAACACCCAAACCACACGGCCCACTCCATGTCCGTCGCGTTCGACGACTGTGGCCCAGGAAGCGGCAACTCGCCCGTCGTCTCTTGCGATCGGGGCGACGTGGGCGGAGACGAGGGTGTCGAGCGCGCCCACGGCCGCACGGATATGGGCCGGCCCGCGACGCAACCGCTCTCCCGCGCACCACCAGGACAGCTGCCCGTCCACATCCCGCGGATGCATGCCCAGGCCATGCTCGGCGCACAGAGGCCACGCCTGCCACAGAAGCTCGGTGACGGTCTCCTGCGCGGCATCGGCGACGACCGCCAGCGCAGAGGCAGGGTCGTCCGCCGAGTCGGGACACAGGTCATTGCCGTGCCACTCGCCGTTGGCCAGAGCGACGTGGACGTTCTCCGGCTCGTCCGCATCCCAGGGCGGAAGGGCCAGCAGTTGCAGGGGTTCCTGCTCGGGAAGGGTCACCGCCAGGTCCCGGTTGAGGAGGGCGAGAGCCCGGTCCCACATGGGGTACTCGCCTGCCGAGACGCGACGGGGCTCGGGGCGGTCGGAATCAGCGCGCATGGGCACCATCCTCCGCATGGGCACCATCCTCCGCCACGCAGCAACAGCCCCCATCGCACCCCCTGCGAGCGGTGCCCATGCCCTCGGAGGGAGAGCGCCCGGAGGCCCGGCACGTGTCGCCGCGGGGAATATGAGGGCACCACCCGTAAGCCGTTCGCCATTGGAGCCTGGTGGCAGGGTCCGGTCGTATTCCGGGCGGTCGGTCGGGCGGTCGGTCGGCCACAGTGCGGATGTCCGCGAGGCGGTTGTGCACTCACCGCTGCCAGGCATGCATGCCCGACGCCGTGCATCCTCACGATGCGGGAGCGGATTGCCTGGGAAATGCTTGCTGAGGCCCTTGGGGCAGCATCCGGGCGGCCGGACTCCAGGAATCCGTGAGCGATGAGTTTTGCCCTGACTTCCAGTCCCTATCCACACACCGAGATCCACACATGCGAGCAACCGCAGTCGAGGAGAGCATCATGTCCGCTACCTACACCTTCGACGTCTTTTCCAGCCTCGACGGCTTCGGCGCCGCCGGCGGCAACTGGACCGGCTACTGGGGCAAGCAGGGCCCGGAGCTCCTGGACCACCGACTCGCCCTGTACGACGAGGAGCAGCGGATGGTCTTCGGGGCCAACACCTACAGGGCGTTCGCGCAGATGCTGGCCTCGAGCACCGAGGAGTCCGACGTTCGTGACCCGTGGGTCACGCGAATGAGGAACCTGCCGACGACGGTGGTGTCGACCACTCTGGAAGGACCCCTCGACTGGCCGGACGCGAACGTCGTGAACGGCGACGCCGTCGACGTCGTCGCTCGGCTCAAGAAGGACTCCGACGTCGCGCTGCGCTCGCACGGCAGCCTGTCGATGAACCGGGCACTGATGGCCGCCGGTCTCGTCGACCGCGTCCAGGTGACGCTCTTCCCCGTGATCACCGGTCAGACCGGGCTGGACCCCATCTTCCAGGGTGCGGCCGACTTCGACCTCGAGCTCATCGAGCACCGGACGCTCGACGGCCACATCCAAGAGCTCATCTACCGACCCGTCCTGCATGTCTGAGAGAAGCCCCGTCGATGTCCGCAAGGCGTCCTCGTCGTCCGCTCCGGCGCCCGCTTCGGCGCGGTCACCTCGCCGAACAGCCCGAGGCGCACGCAGCCTCATCAATCGCAACCGACCCGCAGCAATCGAGAATTACTGGGTGGAGCTGCACCGGAGACCCTAGGCTGCCGTGGTGTGCAGGAGACGCGCCTCGACACTGCTCGGATCCGGGCGGCCCGCCGGGTAATCGACCCCATTTTCCTCGACACTCCGCTGTACCGCTGCGAGGCACTGGAGCCCGACCTCGGGTGCACGGTGAGCATCAAGCTCGAAACGGCGAACCCGGTCCGCAGCTTCAAGGCCCGTGGTACCGAGGTCGTCGCGAGCCTGCTCGCCGACCATGGCCCACGCGCCGTGGTGTGCGCCAGCGCGGGCAACCTTGGCCAAGCCCTCGCTTGGTCCGGTCGCCGCCGGGGGCTCGACGTCGCCGTCGTGGCATCCCGCTTTGCGCCTGCGGCCAAGCTTGATCGCATCCGCGCATTGGGTGCCGCCCTCGAGTTGGTGGACGGCGACTTCGACATGGCTCGCGCGCGGGCGGCAGCTGTGTCGCAGCGCGACGGCATCCGGCTGCTCGAAGACAGCCTGGACATCGAGACCTGCGAGGGCGCGGCGACCATCGGGCTGGAATTGATGGACAGCGTGCCGTCGTTCGACGCCGTCCTGATTGCCCTCGGCGGCGGGGCGCTGGCCACCGGCGTGGGGCATGTGGTGAAGGCCTGGGCACCCGAAGTCGAGGTGATCTGCGTCCAGCCGCTGGGCGCACCGGCGATGACACACTCGTGGCGCCAACGGCGTGTCGTCACCACCGACTCGACCGACACCATCGCTGACGGCGTCGCCGGCAGGCGCCCCATCCCGGCCGTCCTGGACGACCTCCTCCTGGTCGCTGACGATGTCGTCCTGGTCAAGGAGGCGTCGATCATCGCCGGTATGAGGTTCCTGTTCGACCACGCGGGCCTCGTAGTCGAACCGTCGGCCGCACTTGGCGTCGCGGCGATCCTCGAAGACCGTGACCGCTTCGCCGGCCGACACGTAGTCACCATCGTCTGCGGAAGCAATGTCGACGTGGACGCCTACCGTCGCTGGATAGGCGGGGCTCCCATCCACAGATCTTGAATGCGCGGAGGGCGAGTCGGGGCTTCGGGGACGTCCAGGTGATCCGCACGGATGCGGTCATGTCGAGCGCGGGGCACCGCGAGCCGATCGACGTGTCCGAGCGGATCGCGCGCCAGCTTGCCCGGCTCGCGCGAGCCGGGCAGCAGGTGAAAGAGGTCGTGGCCCACCCCGACCCGCGGCTGTCGGGTCGGTCCGTCATTCTCGTGTCTCGAACAGGGGCTGGAGATCCGTGAGCAGGTGGTCGAGTGCGCTGTGGTACAGCGGCGGCCCGACGGAGACCCGGGCCACACCGATTGCATCGCTGTCCTCGATCAGTCGACCAGTGCGCCGGCGGACAGATTGGCGACGGTGCCGGTCATGGCTCCCGCTCGATCCGAAGCCAGGAACGCGGCCGTCTCCGCGATCTCAGAGAGCGTAGGCAGCCTCTTCAGAAGCGTCCCTTGCACCATCCCTCCACCTTCGAGCATTTCCTGGACCGACTGCCCGCCCGCTGCCGCCATGTGCTCGAAAAGGTCCTTGGTGTAGGAACCCGCTGCCGGCGCATCGACGACAGCGTGTGGACGGATGCAGACCACCCGGATGTTGTCGGGTGCCAGCTCCGCGGCCAGAACCCGCGAGAAGGCCTCCTTGCCGGCCGCGCTCACGCTGTGTCCCAAGATGCCGCCTACAGCCAGTTTGGAACCCGGCTCGGACAACGTCAGGATCACGCCAGGACGCTCGCGGCCCATGTGGCGCGCCACAGCCTTGCTTGTGATGAACAGCGTCTGCAGAAAGCCGTCAATGGGCCGCATGAACTCCTCGAGTGAGAGGTCCGCCAGCAGAGTCCCCTGGTCGTGCATGACGCTCACCGCGTTGAGGGCGATGTCGATGCTGCCGGCCGTCGCCGCGACGGCGTCGGCGTGCTTCTCGACGGCCTGTTGATCGAGGACGTCAACTTGTGCGGTCTCGACTTTTCCGCCCGTGGCGGCGATGTCGTGCGCCACGGCGTCGAGCTTCGCCTGTGTCCGCCCGGCGATGAAGACCCTCGCGCCTTCCCGGGCGAATACCCGTGCGATGGCACCGCCGATGGCGCCCCCGCCTCCATAGATGACAGCGTTCTTGTCGCCAAGCAGCAATCCACTCATTGCGTCCTCCAAAGGTGACGGGTTCATTGCGTGCGACGTCGCCAGGGCGCCGACCTTGGTCGAGAGGCGCGCCAGAGATCTCTTCCGGCGGCCCGGCAGTCAGTCTCGGTCGTGTTTCTGACGCTGGATCTGTTCTGCGATGCGCTTGATGCGGTTCAGTCGTGCGTCCCAGGTCCTGCCGACTTCGTTCAGTTGCCGGACCGCACGGGCGAGTTGCGCCTCGTCGACTTCGTAGCGCCGCTCGCGGCCCATCGGTGTCGCGTGTACGAGGCCGGCGCGGTCGAGGACGCCCAGGTGCTTGGTGACCGCTTGGCGCGAGATCGGGAGACGATCGCTCAGGCTGGTCGGTGTACCGACTCCTTCCGCGAGCAGCAGGTCGAGCAGGCGGCGCCTGCTCGGGTCGCCTATCGCCGACCAGAGTTCGTCGTCGACTGCGGCGGTCATCGCGCCACCACGGACGGGGCGTAGCTCTGCAGTTTGGGCAGGAACAGGTCCCAGCCACGCTCGTGGTCGTGGAAGGCTTCCTCGAGCACGGCGGCCTCCCAGCCCTTTTCTCGCCAGCCGCTCTCGGTCAGGCGCAGAATCGTGCCGCCACCGGACGGCACGAGCTCGATGCTGACCAGGAGAGAGTTCTCGGCATCGGGCAGCTGACCATCCGCGGCGACCCAGCGGAAGGCGAACTTGCGGGGCGGATCCACGTCGACGACCACGATCCGTTCCACCGCGGCGCGGTCGCCCCAGACCAGTTCGCCGACCGCGCCCGGCGCGGGATCGAACGACGCGTCGTCGGACCACCACACCTTGATGTGCTCGGGACGACTCACGACATCGAACACGATCTCCGGTGCGGCGTCGATGTGGATCTCGCGTTCCAGCTTTCCGAACTCCACCACTGACCTCCAATAAGCAACCATCGGTTGCGTATGACTCTAGTCTCCGCGCCAGTGATACGCAACCTTGTGTTGCGCAATGGCCGTGAGATCGACGCGGAAGAGCGCTTGACCGGGCGACGGCGAACTTCGACACACAGAGGCACAGAGGCACAGAGGCACAGAGGCACCTCGCGACGATGAGCCGTACAGGACAGAGCACGCCTGGACGCACTCCAGCACCAACGTGGACTGCCGCGAGCGGATCCGGGAGAACGGCCAGTCCGTGAACCGTCGGTGCACCGTCCGCCTTCGGGATTGTGGTGCCCAGGCGAGCGCGACAATGGCGTGTTCGCCGGCCCGGGAGAGCGCTCCACTACAGACTGAGATGTCGTCGATCTCATCGCCGGGTGATGCCTATGCTGCCTCTATGGCTGATTCGAAGGCCAGCGCGGCCAACTGCGCCCGGCTGGTCCGGCTCGTGGCGCCGCCGGCCGCGCCCGTGGACGCCCGCGGGGATTGGATCACCGTCGAGACCGTGATCGGTACCCGGCTGCCGGAGGACTACAAGCGACTCGTCGAAGCCTACGGCTGGGGCGAGTTCTGCGACTTCCTCTACCTCCGGACGCCGTTCGGAACCAACAGGCACAACGGCATCGAGTGGCAGAGCCCCCGCCCCGCGGGATCTCCGGCGCGGGACCGTGAGCGCTGTCCGCATCCACTGCACCCGGCTCCGGGCGGGCTGCTGATCTGGGGCACCACCACGGACGCCGACCGGCTGTGCTGGCTCACCGACGGGGCTCCCGAGCAGTGGCCTGTCGTGGTGTGGAGCAGCGAGGGCTGGTACGAGACCCATCGCATGAGCGCGGCCGAGTTTCTCGAAGGCTGGGCGGGCGGGCACGTACGCTCCGGCCTGCTCGGAAGCATGGAGCCGGATGTGGCGCCGTGGTTCAACGCCTTCCGTACCCGCACTCACCGGTGCCTGTTGCTCTCTGAAGGCCTCTTGCCCTACCCCGATCGGCTGCGGATCCTGCGCGAGACGCTGGCTCCCACCGCGGAACGGGGCTCGTGGCGCTCCGAGCACGACGAGGCGAGACAGGACCACTTCGCAGTCGTCGATGCCGACTGGCTGCTGACCTACGACGCGCCCCGGCCTCACCAGATCCGGATCAGCTTCCCACCAGAGGACGGCGGACAGGTTCGCCGGCGTCTCTTCGCCGCTGTTCGGCTCATGGGATGCGAGGTGCTTCGGACGACGACCGCGTCCGGAACGTCCCTGTCGTCCTGGGACGCGGCGACGGACGAGGACGAGGAGTAGCGGGAGAGTCCCCACCGGAGGATGCCGCGTCCGTCGCGCGGCCACCGTAACGGCGCACGGGCCCCACGGACGCCGAGTGCGCCGAGTGCGCCGATGTGGCAGTTCCCGTGCCACGCAAGGTTCGGATCGCCCGAGCCCGCCGGCCGCAGAACCTCACCACGGCCGGCAGAGGCACGGCGCCGGGCCCGTCAGATACGCCAGGCCCGGATCATGTCGGCGGCGCCGAACACATCATTCTTGCCGGCGATCAGTTCTCTGCAGAGCTCGACGAGCTCCCCGTAGGGCGCGTCGAGTCCTTCGCCACTGGCGTGCATGTAGGCGATGGTGACGGTGCACGCGAAGCGGACGTTGAGCGAGGGAAGCGGCCGCAGCTGGAGCAGCGTGTGCAGCAGCGCCGCCGCGCGCCAGGACGCATCGGGGTCGACGCCGAGGCGGGGCGGGTCCACACGGTGCCGCGCCACCGCCGCGACGAGCGCGGAGAAGTCTGAGATATGGGGCTGGTCAGGGAGGGCTGTTTCGTGCTGCTGCAGGAGCCAGCGCACGTCAATGTGCACCACGGGTGCCATGGGGTTCAGGCAGCCCTACCCGTCGCGCGGTTGACGGGGCCGTCGGCGATGCCCGCGGCGGCGATGGCCTCGGCCAGCGCAGGATCGTTGAAGACGCGCTGGAAGACTGCCGCGCCCTCCTTGAGTGCCCGGTGCTGGGCGATGGCGTCCGCGGTGGAGACCCTCACGAATGCGACCTCCTGTCCCCCACCGCAGGGCAATTGCGCCTTGTACGGGGCCAACGCCGAGACGACGCCGGAGCCTGACTCGTCCGCCTGGTTCCCCCTGCTGCCCGACACCAGGCTCCAGCCCGACACCAGGCACTACTTCGACGTCACCGGCACCGAGGAAGTCACCCACGTGCGGCTCGACATGTTCCCCGACGGAGGAATCTCGCGCCTGCGCGTCCTCGGTTCGGTCGACACGGCGGCACGGCACGCACTTGCCCTGCGGGTATTTCAACTCGCTTCCCGCCGAACAGGCGCAGGCCGTCCTCACCGCAGCAGGCCCACCGGTGGACGCTGCGGCCGAACTCACCGCCCGGCGGCCGCTCGACGAGAACGACTCGGCCCTCGCGGAGATCCCCGCTCTGTTCGGCGAGTGAAGTCACCCCTGCGGCCCCGAACGCGCCGCCCCGGCCGGTACCCGTGCGTGTCTTCCGGCTGAAGGCACGCACGCCGGGGCCGCAGGAGGTGACGGTTCGCGTGTGCGCACCCTCTGACGTACGCCCCCGCCCTGACCGAGTGAGTTCTTCCGCCCGAAGGGGCGAAGTTCCAGCGGGTCAGCGGATATTGGGCGGGATGTCAGGCACCGCAACGGGACGGAGCACGGTGAGAGAGTCCTCCTGGCGGGCCATCATCGCAAAGGGGAACCTGTCGATCTCCAGGCAGAGTTCGACATCGTCCGGGTGGTATCCGCTCCGCAGTCCAGCGGCAAGATCGGCCGCGGCACGAGAGGTTCTCGCGCGGTGGAGATAGGGGGCCGCCTCGACATCGCCTCCGGCCATGCGTCGGCCAATGTACTCAGCGCAGGCCAGGTCCTCGTCGGCCTGGCCTCCCTCGCCGGTGACGACGAACGTCACCGGACCGGAGTCCCTGGTCCGCAGGAACCCCGCGGTCGGGCCGGCCACCACGAAGCTCGCGCACAGGACCAGCGGTGCGTTCGCGACGGCCAGCGCGCCCACGGTCCCTGCCGTCGTCTTCTGCACCAGCGTGCGGCCGGCGAAATCGCGTGACCTGAGCAGGCCTGGTGAGTTCACCGCGTCGAAGCCCGCCGCCGGAGCTCCGTCCTTCAGAGCCAGCCAACCCGGGCGCCTCTGTTTCAAGGCAAGCGCCTCGCTCTCCGTCGAGGCCAGGACGATCCGCTCGACGCCACGCGAGAAGGCCCAGGCAGCCACGGTGAAGGCGCGCATGACGTCGATGACGACAGCGACACGGGGAACACCGGTCAACTCTGGGATGCCTACGAAGTGATGCTCCATCGCTCCATTCTGACGCCCTGGATCATCCGAACGGCACGATCGATCCGGCTGCTGCCGGGGTGACGGTCACCGCCGGTGCGAAGGCGGCGACGGTGGCGGGGGATGTCCTTCGGTGGACGCCGGGGAGGGGCGGCGTGAACTGGTGGCCCGACCTGACCGGTGAGGCGAAGTGCGCAGGTCATTCGTTCCAGTCGAGCGAGAACCGGCCCGTGGCGCTGTCGCGGCTGACGGTGCAGATCCGGGGTGGGAGAGTGAAGTTCTCTGCCGCCCATCCGGCGATCGCCGGAGCGAGGGCCTCCTCCGCGTAGTTGACCTCGAAGATCTCCAAGGCCCGAACTGAAATCAGGATGTGAGGGCTGGTCTCGACGCGTTCGATGTCGCCGGCCACTTTGCCCAAGCCGGCCCGCAACCAGGCGACTTCGCGCTCGTTGAGGACCAGCTCATTCCCGTGGAAGGCGTTGGTGACTTCCGAAGCGTCCAACCAGACCCGGTCACTGACGGGAACGCCCATGGCGGGCACGTCCGTCAGGTGCATGGCCTCGGCCGCTATCCCGAGAAACAGCCCGAAGCCGCCCTTCTGCATCTTGTAGCGATAGGCTCCCATGCTCCTCAGCCATTTCGTGGGGCCGGCCGGCCGCTGGTCAAGGAGTGACGGGGCCACTGGTCACGGGGGTCCATCGGCCGTCGGCCACCGAGTACACCGTCAGGCGCCGGTTGCGGGTGTCGCCGTACCCGTCGAAAGCGACGTGACCCGTGACCCCGTCGAAGGAGAGCCGGGCCACGGCCGGTGGCATCTTCGCACGGGCATCCCGCGGCAGGGTGCCGCCGTTGGCCGTCACGAGGGACTTCACGGCCTCGATCAGACTCCAGGCCGCGTCGTAGGCGTACGGTCCGTACCAGCCTGCCGCCTCCCTGTACCCCGCCTTGCGGTACCCGGCGAGGAAGTCCGTCCCGCCCGCCGCGCGTTCGGCGGGCACGCCGATGTTGACGGCGAGGTCGCCGTCGGCCTTCGGGCCGGACGTGAGGAACTGCTGGTCGAAGATGCCGTCGCCGCCCATCAGGGGGATGCCGACCCCGGCCTGCTTGAGCTGCTTGGAGAGCGGTCCAGCGCTGTCGTAGTAACCGCCGAAGTAGACGGAGTCGGCGCCCGAGGCCCGGACCTTCGCGGCGAGGCCGGGGAACTCGCGCTGCCCGGGGTCGACCTGCTCCGTGCCGACCACGGTCCCGCCGAGCTTCTCGAACGCGGCCCGGAACCCGGAGGTGAGGCCGGTTCCGTAGACACTCTTGTCGTCGATGACGTACACCTTGCGCTTCTCGGCCTCGGCGTGGAGGTACCGGGCGGCGAACGGCCCCTGGTCCACGTCCGTGGTCACGGTGCGGAAGTACGTGTCGTACGGACGGGCTTTGGTGCCCGCGGCCCAGCTCGGGCCCAGCGTCAGCGCGGGGTCGGTGTTGCCCGGTGAGACGTTGACCAGGTCCGCCTGGGCCAGGGGGGCCACCAGGGTCCGGGCCGTGCCGGAGTTCAGCGGTCCGACGACGCCCAGTACCTTCGCGTCGGACACGAAGCGGACGGCGTTCAGCGCCCCCTTGGCGGGGTCGGCCGCGTCGTCCAGGGCCTTGATCTCGAACTTCACGCCGGGGACGTACCCCTTCTCGTTCGCGGTCCTGACCGCCAGGTCGGCCGAGTTCCGGATGCCGAGGCCCATCGCGGACAGACCGCCGCTGAGCGGTGCGTCCACCCCGATCACCACCGTGACGGCAGAGGCCGTGGCGCCGCTGCCGGCCGCTCCGCCGCCGCGGGGCTTCTCATTCTCTCCGTAGAGGGTCCAGGTCAGGACG
Organism: Streptomyces sp. NPDC060027; assembly: GCF_042737005.1. NCBI lineage: Bacteria > Bacillati > Actinomycetota > Actinomycetes > Kitasatosporales > Streptomycetaceae > Streptomyces > Streptomyces sp. NPDC060027. The sequence goes on along the minus strand of NZ_JBHWVI010000013.1, from coordinate 3,385 downwards.
GAACCGGCCGCGAGCGTGGCCAGCGCCGTGCCCAGGACCACGGAACGCCGGGTGAGGGCGCGCGACCCCTGCTCGTCCTTCTCCACCTTGGCCGTCGTCCCCAGCGAGACCAAGTCCTCGGTCGGGGGCACGGGTGCGGGCTCCGGCGGCGGGCCGGTCGGCCGGTCCGGGGCGGGGTGCCGGGGGTCGACCGGGACCGCCCCGGAGTCCAGGACAGTGGGCTTGTGCGGTGCAGGGGGCGTACGGGGCTTGGGCGGCGCAGGGGGTGGTGCCTGCCGCGTTGAGGCGTCCGATGCCGGTTCGGGTGCGGGATCACGCTCCGGCCCCGGCTCCGGCGTGGCGGCCGCGTCCTCCTGGGCCGGCAAGGAGCGCAGCACCGACGCCAGCATCCCCGCGGCCTCGGTGGCGCCCACCCGCTGCTCCGGGTCCTTGGTGAGCAGTGCCTCCAGTACGGGCGCGAGCGGTCCGGCATGGACCGGCGGCCGGTACGGGCGCGTGAAGACGGCCACGGCCAGGGCGTGGAGCCCTTCCGCCTCGAACGGCGGCTGCCCCTCGACGGCGTGGTAAAGGGTGGCGCCGAGTGCCCACAGGTCGTTGGCGGGGGTCGGGCGCTTGCCCTCCAGCTGCTCCGGGGGCATGTACTGCGGCGTGCCGATGACGATCCCGCTGTGGCTCAGCTTGGTCGTGGCGTCCGCGAGGTGCGCGATGCCGAAGTCGGTGAGGACAACCCGGTCCTTGGTCAGGAGCACGTTGTCCGGTTTGATGTCGCGATGGACGATCCGCGCCTCGTGCGCCTCGGCCAGCGCGTCGAGCATGGCGGCGCCGATCTCGGCCACCCGCCGCACGGGCAGTCGGCCCTCCCGGCGGATGGCGGCGGCCAGGGACTGCCCGCGGATGAACTCCATGACGATCACGGGGGCGCCGTGGTGTTCCACGACATCGTGGATCGTGATGATCCCGGGGTGGCTGAGAGTGACCGCCGCGCGGGCCTCGCCGGTGAAGCGCCTGAGCAGCGTGGCGCGGTCGCCCTCGTCCAGCCCCGGCGGGAAGAGGATCTCCTTGATCGCGACCTCGCGTCCGAAGAGCTGCTGGTCCAGGCCACGCCAGACCCGGCCCATACCGCCCTGGCCAATGCGTTCGACCAGCTGGTAGCGGTCGGCGATGAGTTCGGAGTTCTGCTCGGTCACGCGCACACTCTAGGTCCTGGTGCGCCGTTCAGGTGAGGGAACGGTGGCTTGATCACATCCCTGGGAACGGTGGCGGGCCGAGCCCGGGGCGGGGCTCGGAAGTGGCCGAATGGAATCGCCGAGCACGTCGACACCGTGGAAAGGATCTCCGGCTGTCGCGCAACCGTTCCCCCGCCCAGCGGGTCCTACTTGGCATCAGAACCTCTCGGAGGGGACCCGGGGGACTATGAGGTTCTGATACGGAGGGGGAAGCCGAGGAGCCCGATCGAGAGATCGAGTTCCTCGAAGTTCGTGTCCCCTGGGCGGGCCGCGCTCAGTCCTCGGCTTCCGGCCTCCGCCTGGGCGACCGTTACGTGTCTGCAGTGACAGAGGGAAGAAGCAGCCGGTACTCGCGCAGTCCCCGTGACGGCGCAGGCACCGGGCTGCTCCTGCGCATGCTGCCCGGGGAAGCGGAGCACCGACCGGCAGCTCGAGCAGGACGACTACCGAATCGGGAGACCGTTCTTGCTGCGTATCCACTTCACGTCCGAAGACCTGACCCGCATCCAGGTGGCGAGCACACCCGACCCGCTGTGGGAGATCACCTTCAGCCTCCAGCGGCTCCAGACCTCGCAGGGCCGTTGGGCCTACGCCGACTGGCACCGCAGCACCCGCGCCACGCTCGCCGGCACCCGGCTCGGCGCCGCCGTGCGTCGGCTGCTCACCCCGGTGCTGCCCAGAGCCGCCTACCTGCCCGACTTCCTGACCCCGCCCGAGTCCGCGGACGGACTGGAGCGCGGGCTCACGGCGATCCTCGACACCCCGCCCGCCCGCGTCACTCACGAGATGGACCTGCTGGCCCGGATCAGCGGCGCCCCCGACTGGGTGCCCAGACTGGCGGAACGCGACAGCCGGAACGAACTGGTCCGGGTCCTGCGGGCCTACCACGACGCCGTCGTCGCACCCCACTACGACCACATGTGCGAGTCGCTCGCCGGCGAGCGCGGTCTGCTCGCCCGCGCGACGCTCGACAGCGGCGTCGGAGGACTGCTCTCCGGCCTCTCGCCCTATATGCGCTGGCGCCCGCCGGTGCTGCACGTCGACTACGTCGAGGACCGCGATCTGCGCCTCGAAGGACGCGGCCTGCGCCTGGTGCCCTCCTATTTCTGCTGGCAATTACCTATGTCCCTGGCCGACGACACCTTGCAGCCGGTACTGGTCTACCCCCTGCACGGCGCCCGACTCCCCGAACCCGCCCACCCCGACGTCGCCCTGGGCGCACTGCTGGGCAGAACCCGGGCCACCGCGCTGCGCACGCTCGCCCTCGGTGCAACGACCTCGGAGCTCGCCCGCACCCTGGGCGTCTCTCCCGCCACGGCCACACACCACACGACGGTCCTGCGGGACGCCGGACTGATCACGAGCCGACGCGTGCAGAACACCGTCCTGCACATCCTCACGCCCCTCGGGGCGACGATGCTCCGCAGGCCCGCACCGGAGCCCTTCGCGGCGAAGTCCGGTCAACGGTAGGCACTTCCCCGACGGTCCGAGACCGTATCCACTGCCTCAGTCACCCCAGCCGTCACCGCAGTCCCGCAGGAATAGGGCATTCCACCGTCTGGCACAGCACTTTCGACCGTGTTCGAAGGTCGTGGTGCGGGCGGGACCCGCGATGCGACTGTTCCCGCGGCACCAACGGGCCCGCGAACGTCGACAGCCCGACCACGACCGAAACACGGGAGACAGACATGCTGAACAGGCCAGGCATCAACCGGACCTTCGCCGCCGGAGCGCTCGCGCTCGTCACCGCCGCCACCGGCGTGGCCCTCGCCCCGGTCGCGTCCGCCGCCCCGCAGGCCTGCGTCGCCTCGTCAGTGACCACCGGCGCACGCGACTCGGTCGGCACGGTCCGCAACAAGTCCGCCAGCAGCACCTGCGGCGACCTGAACCTGACGTACTCCTACAACAGCACGTCCGCGATCTACGACTTCTACGCGGGCCGCCTGCGCCGCTCCAACGGCACCTGGTTCACCTGCTCCGCGGGGTACGTCTACGCCGAGGACGGCTCCCACAGCATCAACGATGACGACTTCTGGCTGTGCACCGACGTCGGCGACAACACACCGTTCACCGTAGCCAGCTGGTACGGCGGTGGCGACACCGTCACGATCACCCACTGACCACCACCCCGAGTTCCCGGGGTGCCGCCGGTGTACAGC
>NZ_JBHWVI010000012.1:0-81223 GCF_042737005.1 Streptomyces sp. NPDC060027 | reverse complement strand
CCTTCCCGGGCCCGCCCTGTTCGCGGCCGCGTTTAACCCCGTGCCCGTGTTCCTCGGTCGGGGGGGGGGGGGGGGGGGGGGGGGGGGGGGGGGCGCCCCCCCCCCCCCCCCGCGACGGGTGATCAGGAGAGGCCGGAGGCCCAGTCGTAACCCTTCAGGTAGGGGTCCGGCTCGATCGGCTTGCCGGAGTCCCAGACCTGCTTGATCAGCCCGTCGGAGCCGATCTTGCCGATGCGGGCGGTCTTGTAGATGTGCTGGGTCGCGCCGTCCACGGTGACCTTGCCCTCCGGCGCGTCGAAGGTGATGCCGTCGGAGGCCGCCTTGACCTTCTCGGGGTCGAACGACTTCGCCTTCTCGACCATCGCCTTCCACAGGTAGACCGAGGTGTACGCGGCCTCCATCGGGTCACTGGTCGGCTTGTCCTGGCCGTACTTGGCCTTGTAGGCCTTCACGAACTCGGTGTTCGCGGCCCCCGGGGTGGTCTGGTAGTAGTTCCAGGCCGTCAACTGGCCCGCCAGGTACTGCGCCCCGATCGACTTGACCTCCTCCTCGGCGATCGACACCGAGACCACCGGCATCTCCTTGGCGGTGAGCCCGGCGGACTTGTACTCCTTGAAGAACGCCACGTTCGAGTCGCCGTTGAGGGTGTTGAAGACGGCGTCCGCCTTCGACGCCTTCACCTTGTTGGCGATCGTGCTGAACTCCGTGGAGCCGAGCGGCGCGTAGTCCTCGCCGAGCACCGTCATGCCGTTGGCCTTCGCGTACGCCTTGATCTCCTTGTTGGCGGTGCGCGGGAAGACGTAGTCGCTGCCGACCAGGTAGATCCGCTTCTTGCCCTGGGACTTGAGGTAGTCGAGGGCCGGGATGATCTGCTGGTTGGTGGTGGCGCCGGTGTAGAAGATGTACGGGGACTGCTCAAGGCCCTCGTACTGCACGGGGTAGAAGAGCAGCGACTTGTTCTTCTCGAAGACCGGCTTGACGGCCTTGCGGCTCGCGGAGGTCCAGCAGCCGAAGGTGGCCGCCACCCGGTCCTCCCTGATCAGCTTGCTCGCCTTCTCGGCGAAGGTCGGCCAGTCGGAGGCGCCGTCCTCGCTGATCGGCTTGATCTGCTTGCCGAGCACTCCACCCGAGGCGTTGATCTCGCCGATGGCCAGTTTCAGCGAGTCGCGTACGGTGACCTCGCTGATCGCCATCGTGCCCGACAGCGAGTTGAGCAGGCCCACCTTGACGGTGTCGCCGCTCACGTCCGCCTTCGCGGCCTTGTCGGACGTACCGCCCGCGTCGGTCTTGGCGCCGCACGCGGAGAGTGCGACGACGGTCGCGAGCGCGGCGGCACCGGCTGCGATCCGGCGTCGGAGAATTCGGGAACCGCTGGACAATAGAACCCCCTCGGGCTGTGGAGGAGACGACCTCCTGAAGTGCGGTCCACAGCCTCAAGTCACCCTGTTTCCAAGGTGTTTCGCGGTACTTTCCCGGTCGTATATTCCCGCTCTCATGACGGATTCGTTGGCGGGCCGACCAGGCAACAAAAAATGCCCGGGGCGGAATTCGGCATCCGAATTCATGACACGCCCAAGGCATTCTGATTACTTCCTGCGGGAAGTATCTTGGCGAGGGAGAGCCGCTGTCAAGAGCCCGGTTCGCGAAGGTCGAGCTCGGCGACCACGTCGAAGTCCAGCCCCTCCGCCCGGGCCAGGTAGATGCGTTGGCGCACATGACCGCCGCGCAGATGGAGCAGCCCGCGCGGCCCCTCGTACGACACGGTCTCGGCGGCCGCCCCGATCGCGGACACGTCGATGGCCTTGGCGCGCTGGATCAGCGCGGCCAGCAACAGCACGCCCTCGTAACAGGATTCGCCGAGGCTGCCGAGGGCCGGTGCCTCGACCCCGAACCGGCCGGCGTACCGGCCGTGGAAATCGAGGGTGTCCTGGTTGGCGAGGGAAGCGAAGAAGCCGGCCGTGCTGTAGAGGTCCGCGGTGGCCGAAGGCCCGCTCGCCATCAGCATGTTCTCGTCCATGAGCGTGCTCAGCCTGAGACAGCGGGCGTCGAGACCGGCCGCGGCGAACGCCCGGTTGAAGCGCACCGCGTCACTGCCGACCAGCAGCATGATGACGGCGTCCGCCTCCGTGTGCTCGATGCGGCGCAGCACCGCCCCGAAGTCATGGGTGCCCAGCGGCAGATACACCTCTCCCTGGACACTGCCGCCGGACTCGCGCGCATAGGCGTGCGCGGCCCGGGCCGTACGGCGCGGCCACACATAGTCGTTGCCCACCACGAACCAGCGGCGCAGCCCACGCTCGTGCGCCAACAGACCCATCGCCGGACGTAGTTGGTCACGCGGTGTCTCGCTCGTGAGGAACACCCCCGCGGTGTGCTCGCCGCCTTCGTACAGGGCGGTGTAGACGTAGGGAACCCGATGCGCGATTCTCGGGGCGAGGGCCTGGCGTACCGAGGAGATGTGCCAGCCCGTGACCCCCTGCACGGCTCCCAGGTCCACCAACGCCTCGACGTGGTCGGCGACTTCGCGCGGCGTGCCGCCCCCGTCCACGGGCAGCAGCCGCAACTCCTTGCCGAGCACCCCGCCCGCGCGGTTGACCTCCTCCGCCGCCAGGCGCGCGCACAGTTCGCAGGTGGGCCCGAAGATGCCCGCCGACCCCTGCATGGGAAAGACGAGGGCCACGCCGAACACGGAATCGTCCGCCGTGAACCAGTCGGGCGGAGGCGAAGAGGGCCGGAACATGGCGTCATGATTCCGGGTCCTCCCGGTGAACTCCAATCCGTCTCGTACCATGTACACCCCCCGGGAGCGAGGAGCAGGATGCCGACCCCATCGCCGCGTCAGCCCCAGGATCTGATGCAGTTGCTGACGCGGGCCGAGCGACTGGCCGCGCGTCGGCTCCAGACCGTCCTGGACGAGGACGGCTGCTCGCTCGACGCCTGGCGGGTCCTCGCGCTGCTCTCCGACGGCGAGGGTCACCCTATGACCGCGATCGCCGAAGCCGTCTTCCTCCCGCCGGCCACGCTCACCAAACTGGTCGACCACCTCGTCGACCAGAACCTCCTCTACCGCCGCGTCGACCCGAACGACCGGCGCCGCATCCTCGCCCACCTCACCCCGCGTGGCCGGACGTACTGGCGGCGACTGGACCGCGAGGTCCGCGCGGGCTGGCCGGTGCTGAGCGACGGGGACGACGAATTGCTGCGGTCGCTGCTGGAGCGGCTGGCGGACACCCTCGGCGTGGCGGGCGCGCGCTCCACACTCTGAAGCCGGGAGGTCGCGGAAAGTAGTGGCGCGGACCCGGAATGCACGGGGACCCGGGAAAGGTTGGCATATACATCCAGTGTGGTCGGTCCAGGCGTCCGACCACAGAGCATGTTCGCGCGGCCGACCCCCGTCCGCGCCCCGACCAGCGAGGCACCGTGAACCACTCGACCACCGAAGAGCCCGCCGACGTCGTCTCCCGGCTGCGCGCCGGCTTCCGTTCCGGCCGTACCAAGCCCGTCGCCTGGCGCGTCGACCAGCTGCGCCGACTGCGCGAACTGCTCAACTCGCACGGCGAGGATCTGGCCGCCGCTCTCCACGAGGACCTCGGCAAGAGCTCCACGGAAGCCTTCCGCACCGAGATCGACTTCACCGTGCGCGAGATCGACCACACCCTGGAGCACCTCGACGGCTGGCTGCGCCCCGAGTCCGCCCCGGTCCCGGCACACCTCGGCGAGGACGCCACGGCCTGGACGCGGTACGACCCGCTCGGCGTCGTGCTCGTCATCGCGCCCTGGAACTATCCGCTCCAGCTCCTGCTCACCCCGATGCTGGGCGCGCTGGCCGCCGGCAACGCGGTGGTCGCCAAGCCCAGCGAGCTGGCCCCCGCCACCTCCGCGGCCGTCGCCCGGCTCATCCCTCGCTACCTCGACACCGACGCGGTCGCCGTCGTCGAGGGCGGCATCCCGGAGACGACGGCCCTGCTGGCCGAGCGTTTCGACCACATCTTCTACACCGGCAACGGCACGGTCGGCCGCGTCGTGATGCGCGCCGCCGCCGAGCACCTCACCCCCGTCGCCCTCGAACTCGGCGGCAAGTCACCGGCGTTCGTCGACCGCGACGCCGACCTGTCCGTCGTCGCCGAGCGGCTCGCCCGCGGCAAGTTCCTCAACGCCGGGCAGACCTGCGTCGCGCCCGACTACGTCCTGACCGACCCCGGGACCGCCCGCGCCCTGGAGCCGAAGCTCGCCGAAGCCGTCGAGGCCCTGTTCGGCGCCGAGCCGCGGCAGTCCGCCGCGTACGGTCGGATCATCAACGAGCGCCATTTCGACCGGCTTTCCGGGCTGCTCGGCTCCGGCCGTACCGTCGTCGGCGGCGACAGCGACCGCGCCGCCAAGTACATCGCGCCGACCGTGCTCGCCGACGTCGACCCGAAGTCGCCCGTCATGGGGGAGGAGATCTTCGGCCCGATCCTGCCCATCGTCACCGTCGCGGACCTCGACGAGGCCATCGGCTTCATCAACGACCGCGACAAGCCGCTCGCGCTGTACGTCTTCACCGAGTCGGACACCACCCGGGAGCGGATCGCCGCCGAGACCTCGTCCGGCGGCCTGGGCTTCGGCCTGCCGCTCGCCCATCTGACCGTCTCCGACCTGCCGTTCGGCGGCGTCGGGGAGAGCGGCATGGGCAGCTACCACGGCCGCTACTCGATCGAGACGTTCAGCCACCGCAAGGCGGTACTGGAGAAGCCGCTCGGCTGAACGGCCGACGGGCGTGGGCGCCGAGAAGCCGACGTGGCTCAGGAACCGGGCGGCCGGCGACCGACTGAGCTGATCGGGCCGGAGGGGGACGAACGAGCCCCCGCGTCGTCACTCCGGAACCACGCGGTGAGCCGGTGAGCCAGATGCCGGAAGGTTCTCACCCGAGACCCGCGTCATCCGGCAACAACCGCCCGAGGAGGAGCGACCAGCGGGCAGGATGGCCTCATGACAAAGCTGTCCGTACGGTCGGTCCCTCGTACTTCCTCTGGTTCGGTGCTGTCGCTGTGGTCACAGGACTCCGTGCTGTCGATCGGTTCCTTGGGATCGGTGCTGTCCGTGGGGTCCGTCGGATCGGCCTTGTCGGTCGGCTCGATCGGCAGTGCCCTGTCGGTCGGCTCGATCGGTTCCGCCCTGTCACTGATCTCGACGGGTTCGTGGCTGAGTACAGGATCCTTGTTCTCCGCGCAGTCGCGGTGGTCGGTGCTGTCCTGGCGTTCCTCCGGCGGCCTCATGGCCGCGGGAGCGGTAGGGGCGGCGACCGGAGGCGTCCTGCTGGCGGCCCGGATGCTGCACAAGGCCGGAACCGGCACGGACTAGTCGAACTCGCGCGCTAGGTTGGCACGTCCTCACCACCCGCAGTCGATGTCGGCCGAGCCCCCGTGGAGCGGCCCGCTCGGGCGAGGGCCCATCGGACAACGAGCGCCATGGCGAGGAGAGCCGCACTCACCGCCCAGCCGGGCACCACCCGCCCCGCACGACCAGCAGGAAGCTGCTCCAGCTCGCCAGCTCGGCAGCTCGCCAGCGCGGCGAAGGCCGGACTCCCGATGCCCGCTGCCGTGGAGGCGGTGGGCGACAATCTCACGCGGGGCTGTGTACGTGATCCGGTCACGGCGGATACGACTCTCCTGACGCGCGGACAGTTGCGCGGCGGGCCGCCCCGCTTCATGTTGTCCGGATCGAGCCGGTCCAGGCGCAGCTTCGACGCGTCCGGCTCCGCCATCGACCTGTCCAGGCACGGCTCCGGCGACCGCGGCGCCGACAGATGAGCCACCGGTTGCCGATTGGCCCGGGAACCGGGCGCAGCGCCCTGAAAGACTGCACCCCATTGCCGTGCTTCTAGGAGATGCCATGCGGGTAGCCGTGGTCACCTTTGACGGATTCAACGAGCTCGACAGCTTCATCGCCTCCGCGCTGATCAACCGGTGCCGAAAGGACGGCCTGGAGGCCTTCATCACGACACCGACGCTGGTGGTCGCGTCCATGAACGGCGTCGAGGTGACCGGCCAGCGCCCGATGGAGTTCGTGACCGAGGCCGACGTCGTACTGATCGGCAGCGGGGTGAAGGCGCGCGAGGTGGTGGCCGACGACCGGCTGATCTCCAGGCTGCCGCTCGACCCTTCACGTCAGCTGATCGGTGCGCAGTGCTCCGGCGCGCTGGTGCTCGCCCGGCTCGGGCTGCTGGACGGCATGCCCGTCTGCACGGACCTGAAGAGCCGGCCCTTCGTGGAAGCCCGCAACGTCACCGTGCTGGACGCGCCGTTCCACGCCGAGGGGAACATCGCCACGGCGGGCGGCTGCCTGGCGTCGCAGTATCTCGCCACGTGGGTGATCACCCGAACGCTCGGGGAGGACGCCGCGCGCGACGTCCTCGACTACGTGGCTCCGGTCGGTGAGAACCAGGACACTGTCGAGCGTGCCCTGCGCGCCATCCACGCGGGCGAGGTCGTACGGTACTGACGCCCCGCGAACCGGCCCCCGGGCCGCCGCTCAGTCGCCCCGGCCCGGAAGCACCGCGGAGTCGCGGTCTCCAGGGCACCCACGAACGAGGCGACATAGCATGGCAGAACCGGGTGAAGGGCTCACGGTCAAACCCTGAGGGACCCGGGCGCGGTGCGATGAGCCTCGGCCTGGGATGCGACCCGTTCACGGTCGTCGCCTCCGCGAACCCCACGACATCACCCTGCACCGCGTCCACGAGAAGGACGGACCGAGCGATGACAGGAGGACCGGGATGACCACCCCGTACGAGACGATCGCGACCAGGCTGGACGGCACGGTCCTGTCCGCCACGTTCAACGCGCCGCCGATGAACCTCATCGGTCCCGAGGTCGTGCGGGACCTGGTCGCGCTGATCGAGGAGGTGTCCCACCCGGCCGCCCCCAAGGTGGTGATCTTCGACAGCGCGGACCCCGACTTCTTCCTCCCGCACGTCGACATGACGAGAGTCCCCGAGTACACCGCCGAGGCCGCGAAGGCCGGCGGCCCCGGCGATGCCTCCCTGGGCATGCTGTTCCGCAAGCTGAGCCGGCTGCCGGCCGTCACCATCGCCAAGCTGCGCGGCCGTGCGCGGGGAGCGGGCAGCGAGTTCCTCCTCGCCTGCGACATGCGCTTCGCCTCCAGGGAGAACGCCCTCCTGGGCCAGCCCGAAGTGGGAATCGGAGCACCCCCCGGCGCGGGCGCGATCCAGCACCTCACCCGGCTGATGGGGAGGGGCCGCGCTCTCGAAGCCGTACTGACGTCGTCGGACTTCGACGCCGACCTCGCCGAACGCTATGGATGGATCAATCGGGCGGTCCCCGACGCCGAACTGGACGAATTCGTAGCCGGCATCGCCGCGCGCATCAGCGGTTTCCCCCGCGATGCGCTGATCGCGGCCAAGTCCGCCATCAACGCCGTGAGCCTGCCGAATCCTGCCGAAGTACGCGCAGACGCCGCGCTGTTCCAGCAACTCGTCCGAGGCGAGAAGGTGCAGCAGCGCACGGCTGAACTGTTCGCACAGGGCTTCCAGACCCGTGGTGCCACCGAACTCGACCTCGGAGACGCCCTGGGCCGCTTGAAGGCCGCCGACTGATGATCGAGCCCATGGATGTTGTCGTTCAGCGGGTGCTCACGTCGTGGACAAAGAAGTCGCGCGGCGGCCTTGAAGCCGCCCCGGAGGAACGCAGCCCCCACGGCCTTCTTGTTGCCTCCGGGTTTGAGTTCCGCCCTGCACGAGGTCGCTCTGTGGGAGTCCGACGCCTTCGTGCCTCGCACGCGGGTGGGGGATCTCTCACATCTCGGGACGGTCCTTCACGAGGTGGACGGGCTGCTGCGCGTTGATCCACCGGAGGTGACCATGTTCGGCATACCTCGACGCCACCGGCGTCCGCCTGCCGTTCGTCTGGCTCCCGGTCAGTGGCTGCGGCGGCAGATCAACTACCGGTTCGTCGCGAGTTGCTGCGGGGAACGGTCCGCCCTGCGTCGGCGGGGTAGGCGATGCCGTGACCCGGCCCGACAATGCATTAGAGATCTTCAAGGGTGTGGGATACGTGATGCCGGCGTACGGCCGGGTGCGGTCTGTTCCAGCGCTGTCAGTGGGGCAGGGCATGATCCGTCGGATGCGCTACACGACGTGGACTTCAGATCGCATGTTCGTCTCGTATGGGCAGTACTACCTGCAGGGCGACGACTTTCTCAGCGAGTACGACGACACCGACACGGTCGGGCGGATCTATGCGGGTAACAGCCTGGCAGCAGGGGGCCCGGAACACCTCACGGTGCTCGCGGGCACGCACACCGGCTGGATACGCCTGACCACGCAGCACGCCGCGGACGAACCACTCCTGCCGGGCCAGGAGTGGGAGACCGTAGTGGACGTGAGCATCTGCAGCACGAGTGGCATCCTGCGGCTATTCCGGTGGGGCGGAGATGTCGAGGAGGATGCCGGGAACTTCGCGACGATCGGCGCGGGCTGGTACCGCGTCCGCGTCCAGGCACGCGGACGCGATGAAGGCGATGCACACGAAGGCGACACCCCTGTGGAAGAGCACTTTCTGAGAGTCTGGCCGGCACCGCCGCAACCCGACACCGTCCACCGCGCAAACGACACCTTCGCCCGCACGCACTACGACCCCACCCGCCCTCCCGGCCAACCCATTCGACCCTGAGCACGTACCTGTACTGCGTGGAGTAACCAAAGGTGTACGCCGACACGTGGGGTCGTGACGGTTGGTGTGGGCCGCGCTATGCCGGAAGGATGAGGTATCCCGATGGCGGAGGGCTGACCGTTGAGGAACGGGTTCGGCGTGAGCGGGTCCGGCCGGCGGCCGCTGATCTGATCGAGGCGGGGCCAGCGACCGGGAACTGGCCCGGCGGTTCAGGGTGACTCGGATGTCGGCGAATCGCTGGCGGCGGGCGGTGGCTGCGGGTGGTCGGCAGTCGCTGGCCTCCAAGGGCCCCGGCGGTGCCCGCTGCAAGCTCGATACGTGTCGAAACTGGATGCCAAAGGCCCCGGGCCATGATCGGTCCGGGGCCTTTCCCTGGTGTCCCCGGCAGGATTCGAACCTGCGACACCTGCTTTAGGAGTTCGATCCTGCGGGCCTCGGACCGCCCTCGCCGTACTGTCGGTGGAGCGTCGCGGGTCGCGGGTCGCTCAAGGCCGCCTGCGTCCAACGTCGTTGATGTCAACTGGTGATGTCAGGTTGGATGGGCCGATGGAGCGCGTTGAGGTTGAACTGTTTACCGATGGCGGCAACGACGCCGTGGTTCGCATGCCGGGTAGGCGGTTCCCAGGGGTCGTGGTGCAGGGAGACTCTCTTCACATCCTCCGCGGTGACGTGGCCGAGGTGGTGGAGGCGTGCGAACGAGGCGACCTGGATGAAGCTCGGGAGTCCGCCCGCCTTCTTCTGGCGAACCTGGATGCTCTGCTGGCACGGTACGAGGCAGCGTTGGGCGAGCACCAGATTCCGCGGCCGTACTGAGCTGCCGGGCCATCAGCTTGGGAAGCTGCGATCACTGGCGGCGGGTTCGGGCACTGACTTGGGCGAACGGCCTGGGCGCGGCCTCGTCGGGCTTGGCGGCTTTACCCTGATTCCCCGTTGTTCCCCGCTCAATCTGGTGCGGTTGTGGTGCCGAGTCGCGGTGTCAGGTGCGTCAGACGACGCTCACCGTGCGCGCCTCCGGGTGGTGGCGTGTGCAGCATCGGCTCGGTCCGGTCCAGTGGCTGGAACTGACTCTTTTCGTCGACGCAGACCACTACGGTCTCCTACGGCGGAGGCAGGTACGGTCCGGGCCACATCACAGATCTTCGCCTCTAGCCCTACGGGGAACTTGAGGTTCTCGCTCAGTCAAGGCTGGATCTTCTTGCCGCGTCAGGGGGCCGTCGTCTCCACGACAGCTCCGGCCACCGCGGGATCTCCGTATTCGACGCCCTGTCCGTCACCATCAGCACGATCCCGCCCGTGCGCTGCCAATTCTGGAGGCATCGACGGCGTACGCGCCCAGGGGCAAGATCTCACGGCCTGTAACACAGACTACCGAAGCGCGGTAACAAGTATACGCCCTTAAATCGCATTCGAAGCCGTGGACCAGGAATTGTTTCATGCTAAATTGGCCGTTTCGGCGTCAGTGATCACAGAAATGCCGCGGCCTTACTTGCTTTCCTGCACCACTCGCACCAATAGCCCCACTCCTTGGCTGCGCCGAGAATGGGCCACTTTCGTCGAATGTGTTCACGCCATGACTTGACTGAACTAACGTTGACTCTCGCCACCTTCCTAAGGGGTGCTTCCTGTAGCGGTGTCAGATAATCCGTGTGGGATTCATCTATAGAATCGCAAGGCGCTCAAAGGGTGATAGTTCCGTTTGCCCGATCGCGCCAGAATGGGAGTTCACGGTGCCATTTAATAGGAACGAGGACTGGACGCACGGTCCTTGCTTTGGGAGTCGGGGTACGTTCTTCGCCGATGTCACCGGAGACGGCAAGGCGGACATCATCCTCGTCAACGAGGACACCGTCACCGTCCGGCGATCCACAGGGGCAGACTTCGGGCCCAGCCCGAAGGCGAACGAGGACTGGACGCACGGTCCCTATCTCGGCAGGCATGGCATATTCTTCGCCGACGTCACCGGAGACGGCAAGGCAGACGCCATAGTCGTCAACACCGAAACGGTGACGGTACGTCGAGCTGTGTGAACCCTAGGCAATGACAGGCTCTGCACCGATAAAAAGTCGGTACAGGGCCTGCTTGTCTCACTATTGAAGAACTCCAGAAGTTTCCCCAGAGGTACCGAGCAACCTTCTGATCCGTAGCTCTACAAAGATCGGTCGCTGACGGTCCTACGGGTTGCGTCGGAGGCTCTGAGGGAGGTAGAAGGTCGGGCGCGGTTGCTGATGTTGCTGTATCCAGTTGCTGTACGTCTTGTAGCAGCAACACGGAGGTTGGCGAGGTTGTGGCGGGCTGTGAGGGCGTCGGCGTGGTCGGTTCCCAGGATCCGCTCGCGCTCGGCCAGGACCCGCTCGCGCAGGTCGAGGGCGTCCTCCACCCGCCCGGCATCGCTGTAGGAGTTGGCGAGGTTGCTGCGGGCGTCGAGGGTGTCGGGGTGGTCGGTGCCCAGGATGTCGTTGCTTTGTCGGAGTGTTCTCTGGTCGTACTCGATCGCCTCCTGGTAGAGGGCGGCATCTGTGAGGCTGCTGCTGGCTTGGTAGACACACGGATGAGTGCTGGGCTGCCACAGCGCCGGATGGGTGTGCCGTTCGAGGTGGATGGTGTTGGCGCGCAGGGCTGCAGACAGCTCCCGGTCCTCGTGGTCGAGGACAGGCCAGAGACTGGAGATCGCGTGGGCAGCGATGCGTGCCGCGGGCGGCAAGGTGTCGGCTGGGATGGTCTCGCGGACAGCGCGGGCGGTCAGTGCATGCATACGGATGGGTGCGGTGTCCGTGTCCTGGGCGATGAGAGCGTAGGTACGCAGGCATTCCAGTGCGCTGCAGACCCCTTCCGCGCTGACCGGGGGCTGGTACCGGCGCAGCCAGCGGCGTTGGGCAGGGCGGGTGGTGCCCAGGTGACGGAGTGCGGGAGGTGTGGTCCACAGGGCGGTGGGGTGGCCGAGGGGGTCCATGAGTGAGGCGAGGCGCAGGAGGGGCCGGGCGAGGCTGGTGCTGTCGGTTTCGACGACGGCGTCAAGGGAGATCAGGGCGGTGGTGACGGCCCGTCCGTAGCCTTCGGTGTCCGCGTTCGGCGGGAGGAGATCGCCCAGTCTGCCGTGAGTGTCGCGTAACAGCGTCAGGTAGGAGGTCATCGTGCGGCGCTTGTTGATGAGGTAGGCGGCGGCGTGGCCGAGTGCCAGCGGGAGGTGGCCGAGTTCCCTGGAGAGATCGTCGGTTCGGCCGGGTTCGTGGAGGTGGGGATAGCCGGCGTCAGTGAGACGACGCTTGAGGTAGGCACGGGCCTCCTCACGTGTAGAGGCCGAGCCGGATGAGAGCGCGTCCCTGACCGCTCAGCCGGGCGTCGTCGCGTCGGGTGGTGGCCAGGGCCCAGCCGTTGCCGCAGCCGTCCGGCCACCATGGCTCGATGGCCTCCGGGTCGGTGATGTCGTCCAGCACCACCAGCCACCGTCGCCCCGTCGTCTCAAGCCACTTCAAGAACACCCGCGCCGCAGCGGGGCTGTCGCTCGAAGATCCCCCGGGAAGCTGCAACCGTTCGGCTGCCTCCGCGTAGACGGTGATGACCTGGTCCGGTTCGGTGGCTTTGGCCCACACCAGAACATCCAACCCCGCCCGATCTGAACGTTCCTGGTCCCGCAGGTCCCGCGCGAGAGATGCCGCGAGTTGGCTCTTACCCATCCCCCCAGCCCCCGACAGCACGATCTCACTGCCACCGGAACGTGCCGCTTCAGCCTTCATCCGCACCTCTGTGCGCGGCTGGAATGCTGCCGCCAGCCGCGGCACGCTCCCCACCCACACCGGCCACTCCACTGAAGGGCCCGTTACCGGTGCGGGATACACATTGAAATCTGCCGACTGGAGCGTTTCACGTCCGACGGCGGCGCGGTCGCTGGAGGCCCTGAGTCACCAAGGCCTGGTTGAGAAGCGTCAGGGGTCGGGCACCTATGTGCGGGGCCTCGCGGTGAATCGGCGTGCTCGGGAACTCTACGGTCGCGCCAAGCAGACCGGCAAGATCTACACGCCGGGTGAGTACGCGGTGATCGCCTCCGCCGGTTGGCTGGAAGCCCCGGACTATGTGGCCGATGCGCTGGGTCTGGCGGTCGGAGCCCGAGCTGTTCATCGGCGCCGGGTGACCAAGAACGAGTCCGGCCCCATCACGATCTCGACGTCGTGGTTCGGTGTCGATGTCGGCGAGCGGGCCCCCAAGCTCCTTGATCCTGAACGAATTCAGGAGGGGACGCTCATGTACGTCGAGAGCATGACGGGTCGCCAGGGAAGCTATGCCGAGGACCGGATGTGTGCCCGGCTGGCGACCGAGGACGAGGCCACTGACCTTGAACTTGAGCTCGGGGCGGCTGTCCTGATCGTCCATCACGTGGTCTACGACGTGCGGGATCGGCCGCTGGAGTTCGCCGAGGCCACGTACCCGCCTGGGCGTTGGGCGTTCGAGCAGGGCTACCCGATCAGCTAGAAAGTCGCGGCTCTCTTCGTGAACCGCTTGTGGCTCTGAAGGGGAACCGGTTCTATCCGTGCTTGTTCTTGCATGCGACGCGTCGGGGCAGGCGTTGCAGGTCACGGATGTCTTGCTGCCGGCTGACCGGCAAGAACTCGAAGAGACCTACCGCCTCGACTGACCCTGATTGCGAGCAGCCTCAGCCTTGTCGGCTACGCCCGCCCTGCTGCCTGTTGGCGAGCCGATAGATCACGTAGGTGAGGGCCAGGACGAAGTCTGCGGCCACCCAGAATCCGACGATCAGGCCGACCCCGATCGTGGTGCCCACGTCGCCGGCGTCCTGGCAGGTCTTCAAGCTGTCGCCTGTCAGGCCTGAGCAGGATTCATCTGTCCCGTTTCCGCTGGCGGCGCCTGCGATGACCCATACTAGGAAGAGGATCTCCACTGGTCCGTACGTCGTTGCTCGCCAGCGCGATTTACGCGACTGCATCGGACGCGGCTTTCTCAAGGGATCCGAAGAGCACGCAGCCGCTTACCGATCAGTCAGAGACAGCCAACAGCGACTTCGTGACCTGATGCGCGCAGACCTGGTCGGCCCAGAATGATCGTCCGAGGGTGCGTACCTGGCACGACAGTGACACCTGACCGCTTCGTCCCGAAACACGTTGGGCGGCGTCTCTGCCCGAGGCTCGTGTCCTTCCCATCTGCCCAGGTCGTAGCCCCAGGGAGCCGACCGGGAGACAGGACGGCTGGCTATCCATGCTCGATTTCGGACAATCGAACGCTTCCGGCAGGTTACGGATTCCTCATTGTCTGGTGGATAGAGGGTGATCTGGTCATGATGGGCGCATGACGTTGGCTGCGCGTGCGCTCACACAACTGGCGACCTGGCCCGACCTCGCCGTGGTGGAACCGAGCTGCGGGACCGGCCGTGCACTCGCCTCGGACCACGGCGAGATCGCCCACTTCCATTCCGACCAGGACGTTGACCTGCACCTCACAGCGCGGGCCATTCGGCGGTTCGAAGAGCACCTCACGGGCGCCCCGGCCGTCCGGCTCGCGCCCGGCTCGCAATGGGTGACGCTGCACCTGGACGTCGCCGCCGATATCGACCTGCTCATCACCTTGGTCAGCCTTGCCCTGCAGGCCCACCAGGCATGGCCGGTTCCTGGGGACGGCCCACGCACACCCTGCAACGACCAACACTTTGGGGCCTCCCGCATGAGAACCTCGGCGGAAGCCGAGTAGCACCCCCCTTTTTCTTCAGACAGGTGGCACCGTGGCGGACAAAGCAGCCCGCGAAGAAGGCGCCATCCACGGAGTCGTGGAGCGCTTGAAGGATGCCTTCAGCGCGGCCCACGGCCAGGCCGAGGTCGAAGCAGCCGTGGCCCAAGCTCACGCCTCGTTCGCGGACCGGCCAGTACGCGAGTTCGTCCCCGTGCTGGTCGAACGCAAGGCGCGGAACATCCTCAAGGATCATTCAGCCGACGCTGACGAAGCGTAGCCAGAAGACGGACGGCCGGTAAGGCATCGCCCCATGCGTCTGTGCTGGTCACCTGCCGGTGAGCGCATCGGTCTCTGGCCACACCGCCGCCGGGTGGCACCGGTCTTCGATGCCGGCGCCGAAGGCGTCGGTCAGGAAGCGCTCTTAGCCTGGTACAGGGATTCGGGGCCGATGCTGATGGAGCGTGCGTCCACAGCGGAGCCCTCTGGACCCGCAGCCCGAAGCGCTGGGAACGCCCGGTACCACGAGAAGCGAGGGGATTCACCCCGATCCCGGAACGCTGGGCGGGAGGCATGAGCCAGTCGGATACACAGTGGTCTGCCGCAAGTCCGCTGCCACGACCGCGCGGCCACCGATGGTCAGCCGAATACCAGCAGCGCGAGCGCCAGCGCCGCATTGACGACGAGCAGGGCGAGGCCCATGGGCCGGCCCCTGTCCGCGGGAGCGCTGCGCCCGGTCGGTCGCAGAGCCGGATCGGCCTGCAGGGCGCGGATGCCGTCCACCGCCAGCAGTGCCTCCGGTCTGCGGCGGAAGCGACGGCTAAGCCAGGCGGGGGCGACCACACCGTAGATCTCCGCGCCGCGGGCACCCTCGCCGGACCGGTCGATTCTGAATCCGCGGCCCCACAGCCAGACTTGGCTGAGCTCATCCCAGGGTATGTGCCGGACCCGCCGCACTTCGGCGGCCCACAGGCCCGCGCTGTCCGCCGTGACGCGCCAGCTGAACTGGGTGGCGATCAAGGGGGTGCTGCCGAGGATGAAAATCGCAGGGAACACGCGTCCCCCGAAAGGCATGCCGCCGAGTACGGTCAGGTCACAAACCACGAAGGCGATCCAGGTTCCCTGGATGAGGACGGCGCACCAGCTGCTCCCGATTCCCGGCCCCCAGCTCACGGGCGCCGCGCCAGGGGCCGGTGTCTCGGGTCGGTCGTCGGGATGCTCCTGACGCGCCGGTCCGATGTCGTACTCGATGCACGGGCGGGGCGCTTGCTGTCCGTCGGACGAGACGAGGACGAGCCCGCCGCCGGGGTGCGGCGGGCCGAACAGCACGGCCTCACGCAGCCGGTTGTGCACGGGAATGCGGGACTCACCGTCGGTGATCCGGGTGTAGCAGCTCAGGAGCGGGCGGCGCCCTTCGGCGTCGTCGGCCGCGAAGACGTACGTACGCCGGTCGTTCCGCCCACCCCCCTCGCGCACGAGCACACGCAGCGCGGGCACCGGCCCTTGGCGGAGCGCGGCGGCACGCCGCCGGTCCCTGACGTAGTACGCCAGGCTCAGCAAGCCGATGACGGTGCCGAAGAACGCCACCCACTGCCAGTCCTCGGTGCCCATCCACGCGGTGACGTCGAGCGGCCCGAGAACGAAGGCGAGAACGGCGGCGGCGATCATCACGATGCCGCAGCCGAACTGCTCGCCGCCGTCGCCCGGGCGGGTCCTCAGAGCTTCGGGCAGTGGATACCGTCCGGGACCGGCGACGTCCACTGCCAGCCGACGCTGACGGCGTGCGCCGGCGACCCTGTGCAGACAACCGAGACACGCGTAGCAGGCCGCGACCGCCATGGTGATGCCCGCCGCAGTGGGAGTGTCCGGGTCAAAAAGCGCCCAGACGGCCACCAGAGGGAGCACTGCGGCGGTGGCCAGGGGCAGCAGTCTGACGCCCCGGTAGACAGCGGCGACGACGAGCGCGCCCATGACCGTAGCGAGCCAGTCGGGAGTGCACGACCTTTGACCGTCGCAGAAGTAGTCGTCCTCCGGGGCCAGCCAGAGGACGGTCATGCTCGCGAGCACCAACGCCAGAACCGTGGGGATGGGATGTGCCCAGCGTCCGGGCCGCAGCACACGCCAGCGCTCCGCGTCGGAGGAGCGCCAGGCAACGGCATTCACCGGAACCAACTCGGGTAACAGGGGAATGGGGGCTTGGTCCACGAACTGCATTCTCGGGCCTGGCCCCAGACGGCCCACCCGCACCAGCCAACGGGAATATGAACAGATCAGAACGGTCGGGCAAAAACAGCGTATGCGTCCCCTGGAGCCCAGCCGGTACGCCACTCAGCAGCGGCCTCGCTCGTCGTGATCAGCTTGCCGCCGAGAACCTGCCCGCCCGCCACGGCTGCGTAGAGGATTCCCGTTCATGATCTCGCACAGGTCGTGCTCGGGCGACCGTCCGCCATCGAGAGTGCCACGGCCCAGGGCGGCGCCTTGACTCCCTCGATGCAAACTATGGGCACGAAGGCCGATGAGGTCAGCCGGGCTGCTAAACCGGTCGCCCGGCATCTGCCTGCGCAGGGCTGTAGATACGCGAAGACCCCGTTCTCAGCGAAACCGCTGACGGCGGGGTCTCATGCAAGGTGCCCCCGGCAGGATTCGAACCTGCGCACACGGCTCCGGAGAAATTGCGCCGATCACTCCCTAAGGCTCTCTGACCTTGTGGCGGAACTAGTCAGAGGGCGCCGGCGCACGGATTTGCCGGAGGTGTGTCGGGCGCCCACGAGACTCGAACCTGCGGCCGCGGGCTGAGAAGACGCTGAGGCGGCTACGATCACCGGCTCCGGGTATCCGTCTGAGCATGCATGCTCTAGTGGCCTACCGCTCCTACCACGGCCCGACCACGGTGTGGGCCTTCGTGGTCGCCACCCTCATCGTGCTGGTGGCGGGTTGGTATATCAGGCGTCGAAGGTAGGCGCGACACCCGCTTTTGCAGTTCGATCCCGCGGCCTAGGTGAAGCCCGCCAGCACCCGGAGTTCCCCGTTCGTCCCCGCCCCCTCGGGCACGACAGTGGCACGGCCTGGAGCTGGTGCCTACCAGTCGCGCCACTCGTCCGTGATCTCATGTCGCCCCAGTCCGGACCGTGCGGTGAGTGAGGGGACGTCGATGCCGCGATCGGTGAGCGCCTGATCGATGTAGTGGCAGAGCTCTTCACGTTCGCCGGTCTCATAACCGGCTCCGCCATGCTGATCGTTGATGGCATTCAGGGCGAGGACCACCTGCTCCACTGCTCCGAAGACCTGATCGTCGGAGGGTGTGCGGAGAGTCCCGAGTTCGCTCTCGAACGCGCCCAAGGCTCTGTCCGTCGCGTCCAGGAGCGACACAGGGTAGAGGTCCGCCAAGAAGGCGTCCTCCACGGTCAAAGTGCCGGCGGCCAGCCTGCGCGCTTCCTCAGCCACTCCGTCGCGCCAGCGCTTCGAGGGTCTCTCAGTCATGAACGGGACGGTACAGACGGGCACTGACAGACGGTGGGGCACGGTCCTCGCCTCCGCCCTCGATGTACAGGGCGATCTAGTCTGTCGTCAGACGGCGACCGGGACGGACCGAGGCGTGGCGGGGGCACCGAGTGGACTGGGAGCTGGGGGCGGCCGGCCTTGCGGTCGGGATGCTCATTGCCGTGGTGACCGCACCGGTCGGAGTGTCCGGGGCGGTGTTCCTCCTGCCCGTGCAGCTCAGTGTCTTCGCCGTGCCGAACCCGTCCGTCACGCCCACGAACCTGCTCTACAACGTCGTGGCAGGCCCCGGCGCACTACTGCGATACCGCCGCGACGGCGCCCTGAGGGGACCGCTCGTGCGCCAACTGGTGGTGGGCACCCTGCCCGGTGTGGTCCTCGGAGCGGTCATCCGGGTGTTCGCCCTCCCGGGCCCGAACGTCTTCCGCCTCCTGGTCGCCGCCCTGATGCTGCCGCTCGGCACCTGGCTCATCATCCGGACTCTCCGCCCCGAGCCTCCGGAGACCCAACGCCCTGCGCCGTCACCTCGGACCGTGACCGCCCTGGCCCTCGCGGTCGGCGTCGTGGGTGGCATCTACGGCATCGGCGGCGGTTCGATCCTCGGCCCCGTCCTCGTCGGCCGCGGCATCCCCGTCTCCCAAGTCGCCCCGGCCGCGCTCGCCTCCACGTTCGCCACCTCGCTGCTCGGCGCCTCCACCTACGCCCTGCTATCGCTGGGCCACAGCGGAAGCATCGCCCCCGACTGGTTCCTCGGCCTGGCCTGCGGCCTGGGAGGTCTCATCGGCGGCTACCTCGGCGCCCGCCTCCAGCCACGGATGCCCGAGACCTTCCTCCGCCTGCTCCTGGGCACACTGGCCGCGGGGCTCGGCGCGCTCTACGCGATCAACGCCGCCCTCCTGTTTGGCCCGCAGGCCATCGCCAGGTAGGCGGGGTGCGCCGGCGGCGGCTGAGGCAAGGCGGCGGAGGCAAGGCGGCCTGCGTCGGCGTTGGAGCCCGGGTCACCGGCCGCGACGATGCACTCGGCTCCCAAGACGCTCCCGGGCCGGTGACACCCGGGTCCCCCGACTCTTCACGGCCGCGCCGCTCGGCAGGGGCCCCGCCCTGATCGGCCGATTCGCGCTGCGCATCCGCGTGGTTGCGGGCACGGTGATGGTGGGGCTGATGTGGGTCGCCGCGTGGGTGCCCGCCCAGTACCTGGCAACTCCGGGCCGGGCTGTCGGTCGGGCGCCGCACCGGTCGCCGGCTGAGCCGGCCCCGCGCGGGAGGCGGGACCCCGCGCGGGAGGCGGGACCCCGTGAGGGTTCCGCCTCCCGTGCGGTTCCATGCCCCCGACTTGGGCCGAACGGCCCCCATCGGGGACCTGCGGCCCCTGCCCCACGCATCCGTTTCCACCCGACGCTGGAATCCGACGCCCGATCAGGAGGTGGACACCATGCCCCGCACTGTCACCGTAGGTCTCGACGGCTCGTCCGAGAGCCTCGCCGCCGCCGAATGGGCTGCCCGCGAGGCGCGGCTTCGCGCACTGCAGGTCAGGCTGGTCAACGTAGCGGAACCGGCACCCGACCCCATCGCCCAGGCGCCGCTGCTCGGCGGCGAGACCCATCAGCGCTGGAGTGAGCGGATCCCGCGCGAAGCGGCCGAAGGGGTCCGGGCACGGCACCCCGGGATCGAGGTCACCACGGAACAGCTGACCGGCCGGCCCGCGGAAGCGTTGCTCAAGGCCGCGGACGACGCCGAACTCCTGGTCCTCGGCACCCGTGGGCTGAGTGGCGTGGGCGGCTTCATGGTCGGCTCGGTCGGCCTGGCCGTCGTGGCGCACGCCGGGCGCCCCGTCGTGTTCGTACGCGCCGGAGAACAGGCCGCGGACGAGCACCTGATGGACCCGTCGGGCATACCGTCCGCCGTGGCGCCCTTCCGTCCCGTCGTGCTGGGGCTCGACACCACCGGCCCGGACGCCACGCTGATCGGCTTCGCCTTCGAGGCGGCGTTCCTGCGCGCCACGGCGCTGCGGGTCGTGCACTCCTGGAACGAGCCGCCCTACATCGCGTACGGACTGCCGCCGGACCTGGAGATGAACGCCGCTCTCGCCGCGCAGGAGGCCGTCGCCGTGACGGAGGTACTGCGCCCCTGGCGGGAGAAGTACCCGGCCGTGGAGGTCGTCGAGGACACCCTGTCCGGGAGGGCGGCCAACCATCTCGTGGACGCCTCCCGGGAGGCGTCGCTGGTCGTCGTGGGCCGGCGTGCCCGCCGTGCCGCGCTCGGTGCCCACATCGGACCGGTCACCCACGCCATGCTGCACCACTCCACCGCCCCCGTCGCCGTCGTCCCGCACTCCTGATCACCACGGGCCGCCCTCGACCGAGCACCGATCGCGGCCCGACCGCGCAAGGAGCGTCATCCCATGAAGGCAGCAGTCGTACGAGCGTTCGGTGAGCCGCTGGTCATCGAGGAGCGTCCGGACCCCGAGCCCGGACCCGGCCAGGTCCGCATCCGGGTGGAGGCCTCCGGGCTGTGCCACACCGACATCCACGCCGCCCACGGCGACTGGCCGGTCAAGCCGACCCCGCCGTTCGTCCCCGGACACGAGGGCGTCGGCCTCGTCGAGGCGCTCGGCGACGGCGTCACCCATCTGACGATGGGACAGCGGGTCGCCGTGCCCTGGCTGGGCAGCGCGTGCGGACGCTGCGAGCACTGCCTCTCCGGCTGGGAGACGCTGTGCGAGCAGCAGATCAACACCGGCTACGGGTGCGACGGCGGCTACGCCGAGAAGATGCTCGCCTGGGCCGACTTCGCCCAGCCGGTGCCCGACGGGATCTCCCCGCTCGACGCGGCCCCGCTCACCTGCGCCGGCGTCACCACGTACAAGGCCCTGAAGGTCGCCGACGTCAGGCCCAGCCAGCTGGTCGCCGTCTCCGGCGTAGGCGGCCTCGGCCACCTGGCCGTGCAGTACGCGAAGATCGCCGGGGCGACCGTGGCGGCGATCGACGTCACCGACGACAAACTCGAACTCGCCGCGGAACTGGGCGCCGACCTCGTGATCGACGCCCGCAAGGAGGACCCCGGCGAGTTCCTAAAGCGCCACGGGGGCGCGCACGCCGCGCTCGCGCTCGCGGTGAACGAGGATGCCTTCTCCGCCGTGTACAAGGGACTGCGGCGCGGCGGAAAGCTCGTCATGGTCGCGATGCCGGCCCACGGCACGATCGCGGTCCCGATCTTCGAGACCGTGCTGAACGGCACCTCCGTGATCGGCTCCATCGTGGGTACCCGGCAGGACCTGGCCGAGGTGTTCGACCTGCACGCCGCGGGCAGGACCAAGGTCATCCGCGAGTCCCGGCCCCTCAGTGCCGTCAACGAGTCCATCGACGAGGTGCTGCACGGCCGGATCCAGGCCCGGATCGTCTTCGACTTCGGCGAAGGGAGCTGACCGCCGTGGATCTGCCCCTCGTCGTGGGTGTCGACGGGTCCGAGCCCGCCATGCGCGCCGTGGACTGGGCCACGGACGAGGCAGCCCTGCGCGGTCTGCCGCTGCGTCTGGTCTACGCCTCGCTCTGGGAACGCTACGAAGGCGCCGCCCTCGCCGAGGGGCTGGGCCGCTCCTCGGAGCAGATCCTGGCCGACAGGATCGTCGAGGCCGCCGCCGAACGCGCCCGCCGTCGCGACGCCGGGGTGAAGGTCACCACCGACGTCCTGCCCGACGACGCGGTGAGCATGCTGCTGACGGAGGGCTTCGACGCCACCGCGCTGGTGCTCGGGTCGCGGGGCCGCAGCGGTATCGCCGAAAGGCTCCTGGGGTCGGTGAGCCTCACGGTCGCCGCCCGCGCCCACTGCCCGGTGATCGTGCTGCGCGGCGGTCACGGCAACCGGGCCAGGGCCGGCCGGTACCGGCGGGTCGTCCTCGGGGTCGGGGATCCCTCGCACGGCGAGGCGGCCACCCGCTTCGCCTTCCGGGAGGCGGCGGAACACGGGGTCCCGCTGGAAGCCGTACGGGCCTGGCGGAGCCCCGCGCACGAGACGACCGACCACCCAGCGACTCCCGGCGAGCCCACCCGGACGCACGAACAGCGGGCGGCGGACGTCCTGGACGAGGCACTGAGCGGGGCCGCGGCCGACCACCCGGCCGTGGACGTGCACCGGCGCACCGCCGAGGGGACCGCCCGCAAACTGCTGCTGGACGCCTCCACCGAGGCCGATCTGCTCGTCGTCGGGGTCCGGCGGCACGACAGCCACGGGCACGTCGGGATGCAGCTCGGCCGGGTCGCCCACGCGGCCCTGCACCACGCGGCCTGCCCGGTAGCCGTCGTGCCCCTACGGGGATGAGCGGCTCAGAGACTCGCCGCGTGATCGGGGACGAACGTCTGCAGGTCGCGCGGCGGGCGCTCATAGCCCGTCGACGGCGGCCGGCGGGGCAGCTCCAGGACCGGCGGCGGCACCTCGTGGTAGGGAACGGAGTCGAGCAGATGGGCGATCATGTTCAGCCGGGCGCGGCGCTTGTCGTCGCTCTCGACCACGAACCACGGCGCCTCCGCGATGTCCGTGTGCACCAGCATCTCGTCCTTCGCCCGGGAGTACGCCTCCCACCGGGTGATCGACTCCAGGTCCATGGGGGAGAGCTTCCAGCGCCGCGTCGGGTCCTTCAGCCTGCGCCGGAACCGCTTCTGCTGCTCCGCGTCGCTCACCGAGAACCAGTACTTGCGCAGCAGTACGCCCTCCTCCACCAGCATCCGCTCGAAGATCGGGCACTGCCGCAGGAAGAGCTGGTACTCCTCCTTCGTGCAGAAGCCCATGACGTGCTCGACCCCGGCGCGGTTGTACCAGCTGCGGTCGAACAGCACGATCTCCCCGGCGGCCGGCAGATGCTCCACGTACCGCTGGAAGTACCACTGGCTCCGCTCGCGCTCGGTCGGCTTGGGCAGCGCCACGATCTGCGCGACGCGCGGGTTCAGATGTTCCGCCACCCGCTTGATCGTGCCGCCCTTGCCCGCGGCGTCCCGGCCCTCGAAGACCACCACCACACGGGCGCCCTCGGTGCGCACCCACTCCTGAAGCTTGACCAGCTCCGTCTGCAGACGGAGCAGCTCCCGCTCGTACGCCGCAAGCGGCACCTTCGCCGTCTTCTTGCCGGCCATGCCGCCTCCTCGCCCGATGACGCCTCACACGAAGCGTCCCGTCGTTGACCTGCCTCGGCGACGTACCCCGATGACTTACGGAGTCACCATGACCAAGGTCGAACACCAGGACAGCACCGTACTGACCGACGAGGAACTGCGCACCCTGGACGCCCACTGGCGGGCCGCCAACTACCTTGCCGTGGGCCAGATCTATCTGCTCGCCAACCCCCTGCTCACCGAGCCCCTGACGCCGGCGCACATCAAGCCCCGGCTGCTCGGCCACTGGGGCACCTCACCCGGCCTCAACCTGGTCCACACCCACCTGAACCGTGTCGTCACAGCGCGCGGCCTGGACGCGCTGTGCGTCTGGGGCCCCGGTCACGGCGGCCCGGCCGTGCTGGCGAACTCCTGGCTGGAGGGCACCTACAGCGAGACGTATCCCACCGTGTCCCGCGACACCGAGGGCATGGGGAAACTGTTCCGGCAGTTCTCCTTCCCCGGCGGCGTGCCCAGCCATGTCGCACCGGAGACCCCCGGCTCCATCCACGAGGGCGGCGAACTCGGCTACTCCCTCGCCCACGCCTACGGCGCCGCCTTCGACAATCCCGAGCTGCTGGTCGCCTGTGTGATCGGCGACGGCGAGGCGGAGACGGGACCCCTCGCCGCGTCCTGGCACTCCAACAAGTTCCTCGACCCGGTCCACGACGGCGCCGTCCTGCCGATCCTGCACCTCAACGGCTACAAGATCGCCAACCCGACGGTGCTCTCCCGGCTCCCGGAGTCCGAACTCGACGAACTGCTGCGGGGGTACGGTCACGACCCGATCCATGTGACCGGCGACGAGCCGCTGCGGGTGCACCGTGCCATGGCCGCCGCGTTCGACCAGGCCCTGGAACGGATCGCACTGCTCCAGCGCACCGCCCGCGAGGAGGGCGTGGCCGAGCGGGCACGCTGGCCCATGATCGTGCTCCGCACCCCGAAGGGCTGGACCGGCCCCGCGGAGGTCGACGGCGAGCCCGTCGAAGGCACCTGGCGCGCCCATCAGGTGCCGCTGGCAGGGGTCCGCGAAAACCCCGAGCACCTGCGGCAGTTGGAGACCTGGCTGCGCTCCTACCGCCCCGAGGAGCTCTTCGACGCCGAGGGACGTCCGGTGGCCGACGTGCTGGCCTGCGTACCCGACGGCTCCCGGCGGCTGGGCGCCACCCCGCACGCCAACGGCGGCCTCCTCGTCCGCGATCTGCCGCTCCCGCCCCTGGAGCGGTTCGCCGTACCCGTCGACAAGCCGGGCGCCACCCTGCACGAGCCGACCCGGGTGCTGGGCGACCTCCTCGAACACGTCATGCGCGAGACCTCGCACCGCCGCGACTTCCGGCTGGTCGGCCCCGACGAGACGGCCTCCAACCGCCTGGGCGCCGTCTACGGCGCCAGCGGCAAGGCCTGGCAGGCACAGATCCTGCCGGTGGACGAACACCTCGACCGGCACGGCCGAGTCATGGAGATCCTCTCCGAACACCTCTGCCAGGGCTGGTTGGAGGGCTATCTCCTCACCGGTCGGCACGGTCTGTTCTCCTGCTACGAGGCGTTCGTGCACATCGTCGACTCCATGGTCAACCAGCACATCAAATGGCTGAGGACCTCACGGGAACTGTCGTGGCGCGCCCCGATCCCCTCCCTCAACTACCTCCTCACCTCCCATGTATGGCGCCAGGACCACAACGGCTTCTCGCACCAGGACCCCGGCTTCGTCGACCACGTCCTCAGCAAGAGCCCCGAGGTCGTACGCGTCTACCTCCCGCCGGACGCCAACACCCTGCTGTCCGTGGCGGATCACATCCTGCGCAGCCGCGACTACGTGAACGTCGTCGTCGCCGGCAAACAGCCCTGCTTCGACTGGCTGTCCATGGACCAGGCCCGCGCCCACTGCGCCCGCGGAGCCGGCATCTGGGACTGGGCGGGATCGGCCAACGGGGACCGGGAGCCCGACGTCGTCCTCGCCTGCGCCGGCGACGTCCCCACCCTGGAGATCCTGGCCGCCTGCGACCTGCTGCGCCGCCATCTGCCCGAGCTCGCCGTCCGGGTCGTCAACGTCGTCGACATGGCCCGGCTGCTGCCGCGCGAGGAACACCCGCACGGGATGAACGACTTCGAGTACGACGGACTGTTCACCACGGACAAGCCGGTGATCTTCGCGTACCACGGCTATCCCTGGCTCATCCACCGCCTCGCCTACCGCCGCACCGGCCACAAGAACCTCCATGTGCGCGGCTACAAGGAGATGGGCACCACCACGACCCCCTTCGACATGGTCGTCCGCAACGACATGGACCGCTACCGCCTCGTCATGGACGTCATCGACCGCGTCCCCGGCCTCGGCGTCCGCGCCGCGGGCGTCCGCCAGACGATGGCGGACGCCCGCTCCCGCCACCACACCTGGATCCGCGAGCACGGCACCGACCTCCCCGAGGTCGCGGACTGGACCTGGACCGGCTGACGAGCACCGCCCGCCGTCCCCCGAGCGTGCCCCGGGGGACGGCACGGCGCCCGTACCGGAGGATGGAGACACGCGCGACGGGTCACCAGGCGAGGGCCAAGGCCGCCCGCGTCAGTGCGGAACCACCGTCACAGGGCACCTGGCGTGGACCAGTACGGCCATGCGCGTGGGCCCGAGCGTCGCGCCACCGCGGCCCATGACGACGAGCCCGGCCGCATCCGAGGCATGGACGAGGGCGGTCACCGGGCTCTGGAGACGGACGTCCTCGTAGACACGTACGCGCGGATACTTCTCGCGCCACGGCCGCAGGGCGTCCGCCAGCAACTGGACCTCCTCGTCCTCCCAGGCGCCCCGGTCCTCCTCGGGCGGCGCGACCGGCAGCGACGGTCCCGCGGGAGTGGGAAGGCACCAGGCGTGGACGGCGTGCAGCGGCGCACCGAGTCGCCGCGCGGCCTCGAAGGCGAAGCCGGTGACGGCGTCGCACGGACGGCGGGCATCGATGCCGAGCACCACCGGCCGGAGCCTCTCGTGCCCGGGGTCGTGACCGACAGCGATCGGCTGCGCCATGGCGGTTCACCCTTCATCGTCCGTGAGCAACGCCCTCGTGCGGGAAGCACGCCTTCACGGTCCACCAGCTCCCCCCTCCGCGCACAGGGGCCGGACGGATCCGGTGGGGCCGGGAGCGGGGCCGAACGGCCCATGCGGCGCACCCGGTCAGCCCCTGGGACGGACCCCCGGATCGCTGGATGCTCGAAGTGCCGACAGGTTTCGAGGAGGCCCGTGATGACGGACGACGACCACGACCGCCCCCTGGTGCACGCGTTGCTCCAGGACGGCACGACCGTGTGCATACGCTCCGTGCGGCCCGGTGACCACAAGCAACTGCGGTGCCTGTACGAGGAGATGTCCCCGGAGAACCTCCGGCTGCGCTTCTTCGTCGCGAGCCACCGCTCCGCCGAGACGGCCGCCGACCGGGCGTGCGCCCCACCGCGGCCCGGCTACCGGGCGCTGCTCGCCGAGACGCACGGCCAGGTCATCGGCCTCGCCGAGTACGAGACCGGTGGGACCGGTGGTGAGACCAGCGGTGGGACCGGTGGCGGGAGTGGCGGCGGGGTCGGAGGCGAGGCCGGTGACGACCTCGGCACGGCCGAGATCTCCATCGCGGTCGCCGACGGGCTGCACCACCGCGGCGTCGGCACCCTGCTCGTCGAGCACCTGGTCTCCGCCGCCCGCGCGGACGGCGTCCGTACGTTCACCGCCGACGCCCTGTCCGAGAACCACGAGGTGCTGCGGCTCTTCGCCGACCTCGGCCTGCGCACATCCCGGCACTTCGAGGGCCCCGAAGTGCGCTGCACCATCGATCTCGACGAGGACGACACCTACCTCGCGGCCGTCGAGACACGCGGCCGGGGCGCCGACGTGGCGAGCCTGGAGCCGCTGCTGCGCCCCGACGCCGTGGTCGTGATCGGCGCCGGACGCCGGCCCGGGTCGGTGGGCCGGGCCCTCCTGCACCATCTCCACGAAGGCGGCTTCACCCGGCGCCTGTTCGCCGTGAACCCCTCCGCGACCTCGGTCCTCGGGGTGCGGTCCTACCCCTCGGTCAGCGCTCTGCCCAGGATTCCCGACCTCGCGGTCCTCGCGATACCGGCACCCGCGGTGCCCGCCACCGCCGAGGAATGCGGCAAGGCCGGCGTACGGGCGCTGCTGGTGGTGACGGCCGGGCTGGACGCCGGCCAGGCCGAGGGACTGCTGGGCGCGTGCCGCACGTACGGCATGCGACTGGTCGGCCCGAACTGCCTCGGCGTCTCCAACACCGACCCGGACCTGGGCCTCGACGCCACCTTCGCGGCCGTCCATCCGCGCCCCGGCACAGCCGGCGTCGCCGTGCAGTCGGGCGGTGTCGGCATCGCCCTGCTCGACGGGCTGTCCCGGCTCGGCATCGGCGTCTCCTCCTTCGCCTCGCTGGGCGACAAGTACGACGTCAGCGGCAACGACATGCTCCAGTGGTGGGAGTCCGACGGCCGCACCGACCTCGCCCTGCTGCACCTGGAGTCGTTCGGCAACCCCCGCGCCTTCTCCCGTACCGCCCGCCGCGTGACCCGCCGGATGCCCGTCCTCACGGTCGACGCGGGCCGCACCGACGCGGGCCGCCGCGCGGCCGCCTCGCACACCGCGGCCGCCGCCACCCGGACCATGACCCGGCAGGCCCTGTTCACCCAGGCCGGCATCACCGCCACCCGCTCGGTGGGCGAACTCCTCGAAACCGCGGCCCTGCTGCACGCCCAGCCGCTGCCGTCCGGCAGTCGCGTCGCGATCGTCACCAACGCGGGCGGCGCGGGCGTCCTCGCCGCCGACGCCTGCGCGGAGGCGGGACTGGCCCTGCCACCGCCGACCGCCGAGCTGGCCGACGACCTGCTCACCCTGCTGCCGGAGGGCGCCGCCGTGGGCAACCCAGTCGACGCCACCGCCGCCGTCACGGAGGAGCAGCTCCGGGAGTGCGTGGAGCGGGTCGCCCGGCACCCGGGCTTCGACGCCGTCCTGGTGGCGCTCGTCCCCACCGCCGTCGCCACGGCGACCGGTGACGACCTCGTCCGGGCGCTCACCGACGGTCCCGCTCGACGTGCACGTCCGGTCGCCGTCGTGCGACTGGAGCAGGCCCTGCCGGTCGAGCTGCTGCCCGCCGTGGACGGCGGCACCGTACCCTCGTACGCCGAACCGGGCGCGGCGGCACGGGCGTTGGCCCACGCCGTGCACCGTGCGGCATGGCTGAACCGGCCCGCCGGAACCGTCCCGGACCTCGCGGACGTCGACACCGGGCGCGCCCGGACGGTCGCCGAGAACTTCCTCCTCGCCCACCCCGACGGCGGCTGGCTCGACCCCCGCACCCGCGGCGAACTGCTCGACTGCTACGGAGTTCCGCAGCTGAACTGGGCCTGGGCCGAGACCGAGGACGACGCCGTCATCGCCGCCGAACGGCTGCGCGGACCCGACGGCCGCGTCGTCATGAAGGCCCACTGGCCCGGCCTGCTCCACAAGACCGAACAGGGCGCCGTACACCTCGACCTCCAGGGCGACGCCCAAGTGCGCGCCGCCTTCCGTGACTTCGAGACCCGGTTCGGCGGACTCCTGACCGGAGCGGTCGTCCAGCCGCTCGCCGCACGTGGCACCGAGCTGTTCGCCGGGGTCGTCCAGGACGAGGTCTTCGGACCCCTCGTGCTGTTCGGCCTGGGCGGTACGGCGACGGAGGTGCTGGCCGACCACGCGGCCCGCCTCGCCCCCCTGACCGACCACGACGTCCACGACCTGATCACCTCACCGCGCTGCGCGCCGCTGCTCTTCGGCGCGCACGGCGGCGGACCGGTGGACCTCGAAGGTCTGGAACAGGTGCTGCTGCGCCTGTCCCGCATGGCGAGCGATCTGCCCCAGCTCGCCGAGGCCGACTTCAACCCCGTCCTCGCGACCCCCGGCGCGGTCAGCGTGCTCGACGCACGCGTCCGCCTGCTGCCGCGCCGCGCCCAGGACCCCTATCTGCGCCGACTGCGCTGAGGAGGAACGGACATGAAGCACGACAAGGTCGGAACGGTGATGACGACGGACGTCGTCCGGGCACCGTACGGCGCCCCGTTCAAGAAGGTGGCACGGCTCCTCGCCGGCCACCGCATCAGCGGGCTCCCGGTCGTCGACGACGACGAGAAGGTCATCGGGGTCGTCTCCGAGTCCGACCTGCTGGCCCGGCAGGCGGAGACCCCCGACCCGGCCTCCGACCCGTATGCGGCGAAGCGCCGCTTCCGGCTCGTCCGGCCGACCCGCGGCGCCCGGCGCCAGGCGGCGAAGGCGCGGGCCCGTACCGCCGGAGCGCTGATGTCCGTACCGCCTGTCACCGTCCACGCCGAGGACACCATCGCCGAAGCCGCCCGGACCATGGCACAGAACCGGGTGGAGCGACTGCCGGTGGTGGACGAGGAGGACCGGCTCGTCGGCATCGTGACCCGCCGCGACCTGCTCCAGGTGTTCCTGCGTCCGGACCGGGAGATCCGCTCCGAGGTGCTCGACGAGGTCCTGGTGCGGTCTCTGTCGCTGACGCCGCAGACCGTGACGGTCTCCGTCCACGAGGGCGTCGTCACACTCGACGGCCACGTGGAGCGCCGGAGCGAGGCGGAGATCGCGGTGGCCATGACCCGGAGGATCGACGGCGTCGTCGGAGTCGTCGACCAACTCACCTGTCGCTTCGACGGTGCGCACCCGCGCCCGGCCGAACCGGCCGTGCACGGCGTCACCGAGGACTGGCCGCGCAAGCTGTGAGAGGAGACCCACCATCATGCCGAGCAGAATTCTGGTCGCCTATGGATCGACCAACGGATCCACGGCGCGGATCGCGGAGACCGTCGCCGAGGTGCTGTGCAAGGAGGGGATGTCCGCCGAGGCGCTGCCCGCCGGCTCCGTGACGAGCGTCGAACCGTACGACGCCGTGGTGGTCGGTGGAGGCTTGTACGCGGGGCGCTGGCACAAGGACGCCCGCCGCTTCGCGCGTCGGCACCGCCGCGCGCTCGCCGGGCTGCCGTTGTGGTTCTTCAGCAGCGGCCCGCTGGACGCGTCCGCCTCGGAACGGGACATCCCGCCCGTGCCCGCCGTGAAGCGGGCGATGGACCGGCTCGACGTGACGGAGCACGTCACGTTCGGCGGGTGTCTCGAAGAGGGGGCGAAGGGGTTCATCGCCCGGAAGATCGTCTCCTCCGGCAAGGGCGGCGACTTCCGTGACTTCGAGCAGATCGAGGGGTGGGCCGCCTGTATCGGCAAAGTACTGACGGCAGGTGCCCGGAAGGGCTGATTCCGAACCTCGCGCGGCCGGGTTGCCCATCACCCGGCCGCGACGGCGCACGTCGGCTCAAAAGGGCTCGGGCAAGGGGGGCGCGCCTGTTCCGTCGTGGCGCGTGGTGATGCCAAACGCTTCTTCGACGGTACGGTGAGGGCAGGGGCGGGGGCCTTCTCCCCTGTGTCGGCCGGAGGACGCGATGACCGGGGACGGGCGCGAATGTGTCGGCCGGAGGGCGCGATGACCGGGGACGGGCGCGGAAGCTCGGAGCAGCATCTGCCGAAACTGCGTCTCGACGAGTTGCTGGGTGAGCTCCAGGTGCGCATCGACGCGGTGCGAGGGACCCGGGACCGGTTGCACAGTCTGCTGGAGGCGGTGCTGTCGGTCGGCCGGGAGCTGGACCTGCCGCAGGTGCTGCGCAGCATCGTCGAGGCGGCCGTGGTGCTGGTGGACGCCGAGTACGGCGCGCTGGGCGTGATCGGTTCGGACCGCAAACTCTCGGAGTTCCTGACCGTCGGCATCGACGACGACCGCCGGGAACGCATCGGGGCGCTGCCCAGCGGACACGGCATCCTCGGCGAACTGATCCGGCACCCGGAGCCCCTGCGGCTGTCGGAGCTGTCGGACCACCCGGCTTCGTACGGCTTCCCCGCGAACCACCCGCCGATGCACGCCTTCCTCGGCGTGCCCATCCGGGTCCGTGACGAAGTGTTCGGGAACCTCTACCTGACCGAGAAGCGCAGCGCCCGCGAGTTCGACGCCGAGGACGAGGCCGTCCTCTCCACGCTCGCGGTGGCCGCGGGCGTGGCCATCGAGAACGCGCGGCTGTACGAGGAGACCAGGCTCCGCGAGCGGTGGCAGCGCGCCAGTGGCGACGTCACCAGCATCCTGTTGACCGGAGCGCCGAGCGCGGAGGTGCTGGAACTGATCGTCGGCGAGGCACTGAAGATCCTCTCCGCGGACACGGGGATGATCGCGGAGCGACTGCCGGGCGAGGAGGCCCTGCGCCCGGCGCTCGCCGTCGGCCTGGGCGCGGACCGGCTCGGCGGACTGGTGCTGTCCCCCGGTGACGGAATCGTCGCGGCCGCGCTGACCGCCTACGAACCGGTGGTCAGCGACGACATCACGCACGACGAACGCGCGCCGGGCGACTCCCCGCTGTGGGCGGGCCTCGGCCCCGTGGTCGCCGTCCCCCTCGGCGCCGGCGGCAAGGCGCGCGGCGTGCTGCTGCTGGGGCGCGCTCCGGGCGGGGCGCCCTTCGACGAGGCATCCACCGGGCCACTGCTGGGGTTCGCCGACCAGGCGGCGCTGGCTCTGGAGCTCGCCGAGCGGCGACGCGACGCCGAACAGATCGCGTTGTTCCAGGATCGGGACAGGATCGCGCGCGATCTGCACGACCTGGCCATCCAGCGCCTCTTCGCCGCCGGGATGACGCTGCAGAGCACGCAGCGCTTCATGGAGCACCCCGAGGGCAAGGAGCGTCTGGCCCGGACCGTGGACGACCTCGATGACACCATCAAGATCATTCGGTCGACGATCTTCGGGCTGCGCACGCACGGCGGCACCCCGGACGGCAGTGGTCTGCGCGGCCGGGTGGCCGAGGCGGTGAAGGCCGCGACGCTCACCCTCGGGTTCGCTCCCGCGCTGCGGATCGAGGGCCTTGTCGACACCGACGTTCCCAGCGGCATCGCGGATCACGCGGTGGCGGTGCTGGGGGAGGCCCTGAGCAATGTGGTCCGGCACTCCGGCGCCCGCGCGGTCGATATCCGGCTCCGGCTGGCCTCGGGCGAACTGACGCTCACCGTCGCGGACGACGGCTGCGGTGTGGCGGCCGGCGCACCGCGCAGCGGGCTGAAGAACATGGAGGAGAGGGCCGCCGCCCTCGGCGGGACCCTCACGCTCGGCGAACGTGAGGGCGGCGGCACACGGCTGGTGTGGCGGGTACCGGTCACCCTGGGCGGCGCCCCCGAGCCCGGCTGACCGTCGACCGATCCGCGGCAGGGCGCGTGGGGGACGGGGCTCGTCGCTTCGGGATGGTGGTCCGCCGCTTCGGGACTCGGGGCGTGGCTTGGTGGTCGGCCGGTGCTTGGGGTCGGCGGAAGTGGGGTGGTCGGCCGTCCTGGGTTCGGCGGGGTGTGGGGGTGGTCGGATGTTCCAAGGTTCGGCGGGGTGTGGGGGTGACCGGCCGTTCCAGGGCTCAGCGGGTGTGGGGGTGATCGGCCGCTTCGGGATGTTCGAGCTGGTTGGCCAGCACCGCGGCCTGGACACGGCGCTGGACGCCGAGCTTGGCCAGCAGCCGGGAGATGTGGTTCTTCACCGTCTTCTCGGACAGGTAGAGCTTCTTGCCGATCTCGCGGTTGGTGAGCCCGTCCCCGATCAGCGCGAGGATGTCCCGCTCACGCGGCGAGAGACTGGCGAGCTCGGGCGAGAGGGCCGGCTCCTCGGCCGGGTCCGCGCGCAGCCTGCGCATGAGCCGGGCGGTCGTCGTGGGGTCCAGCATCGACTGGCCGGACGCGACCGTGCGGACCGCCGAGACCAGATCGGACCCCTTGATCTGCTTCAGCACATAGCCCGACGCCCCGGCCATGATCGCGTCGAGCAGGGCTTCCTCGTCGTCGAACGACGTGAGCATCAGACAGGACAGCTCGGGCATCTGGCTGCGCAGTTCCCGGCAGACACTGATGCCGTCGCCGTCCGGCAGCCGTACGTCGAGGACGGCCACGTCCGGGCGCAGCGCCGGGCCGCGGACCAGGGCGTGCTCGACACTGCCCGCGTCGCCCACCACCGAGATGTCCGGCTCCGCGTCCAGGAGATCCGTCAGACCGCGGCGCACCACCTCGTGGTCGTCCAGCAGGAAGACCCGGATCGGGTTCTGCTCGGAGAAGGTACCCGCCTCGGCCATGACGACCCCTTCTTCAGTGATGGACTACTTCTTCAGTGATGGACTACGGACCGTGAGCCCGCTCACGACGATCATCACGCGTCCGGCCCGAACGCACTAGGGCCGACCGGCCCAATACGAGTCTCAGCGGGACGATCGCGGTCAGCGCGCGTCGCCGCTGCCGTAGGGGGCGTACAGGTCGAGCAACCGGGTCCGGGCCGACTGCAGCCGGTGGGCGACGATCTCGCCCGCCCAACGGGCCACGGCCATCCCGAGTACGGGATCGGCCTCGCACATCGCCCGAACCACGTCGGCGTCGAACTCGTAGGCGCGTACCGGGCTCGTCGTCCCGGCGCCCAGATGCCAGGTGTGCGGGGCGAACAGCCAGGACCAGCCGACGAGTTCGTTGTGTCCGAGGATCTCGATGACGGCCGCGCGGCGACCCGGCACGCGCAGGTCGAGGGCCACCGTGCCGGTCCGGATGATCCAGAACCGGTCGGCGTGCCGGCCTTCCTCGAACAGCCGGGTGCCCTCCGGGAACGACACCTCGCGGGCGAGCCGCAGCAGCCGT
Organism: Streptomyces sp. NPDC060027; assembly: GCF_042737005.1. Lineage (NCBI taxonomy): Bacteria > Bacillati > Actinomycetota > Actinomycetes > Kitasatosporales > Streptomycetaceae > Streptomyces > Streptomyces sp. NPDC060027. The sequence continues at coordinate 47,519 of NZ_JBHWVI010000012.1, read as the reverse complement.
TCCCGGTGCTCGACTGGCAGCGCCCGCAGCATGGTGGATGTGGTGGAAGTGTTCATGATCTGCCTCTTCCTGGTGCGCGACCCTTCCACCCCCAATCTCTTCCCGTGCCCCGCCCGTCGCCATGGGCCACCCGGCCCCGACCGCGGGCCGCATGGCATCGGCCGGGGCCGAGGGGCCCGCCGGAAGGGCCCGCCGGAAGGGTCGGCCGGAAGGGTCGGCCGGGAGGGTCCGGCGGAAGGGCCCGACGGAGAGGACTGTCCGACGCCTGCGCCCGGGTGAGCGGCGCCGACTGGTCGGTGGCCGTCGTCCCGCACGCCTGACCACGCGATGCGCCGGACCGTCGCGCGCATGCCGATGCGAGTCGACGCATTCGACGCACTCAGCACATTCGGCGCATTCGGCAGAGGGGCGAACTCGTTGACGCAGAAGCCTGGTTGGTGACCACCCTCGGCCCGGCCGGCCCTCCGAGAGGGACCTTCGGCCCTGCCGTCAGGGACCCGCGGCCCCTCCGAACTCCCGTGCCACCGCGCGACATTGAAAGCGCAGCAGATGCCACACGCATGCGTCGAACACCCCTCGGAGGGATGAGCATCATGGCAGTCCACGAGCAACCCCACCGGCACGCAGGGTTCCGCCTCCCGTCGCTGCGCAGGACCCGTTCGGCACAGGCACCTGGTGAGGCCGTGACCTCGTCGGCCACGGTGGTCGCCGCGTACGCCTTCGCGGGTCTGCGGCTGCTGACGGGGTTCGTGTTCCTGTGGGCCTTCCTCGACAAGACCTTCGGCTTCGGCTACGCCACCCCGTCCGGCAAGGGCTGGATCGACGGCGGCTCGCCCACCAAGGGATTCCTGGGTGGTGTCGCGGCCGGACCGATGGAGTCGACGTTCCATTCCTGGGCCGGCGACACCTGGGCCGACTGGTTGTTCATGGCCGGGCTGTTGGGCGTCGGTGTCGCCCTGATCGCCGGTGTCGCCCTGCGGCTCGCCGCGGTCGCTGGCACGGCGATGATGGCGCTGATGTGGGTCGCCGAGTGGCCGCCCGCCCGGCACCTGTCCGACGGTTCGCCGAGCATGTCGACGAACCCCCTCACCGACTACCACGTGATCTACGCGGTCGTGCTGATCGCCCTCGCCGCGGCGGGCGCAGGTGCCACCTGGGGCCTGGGTCGCCTCTGGTCGCGGCTCCCCCTCGTGAGCCGCAACCCCTGGCTGCGGTGACCCATGGCAAGCACCGGGGCGCCCCCGCGCCTGTGCGGGGGCGCCCCGCCGCGTGCGGGGGTCTGTTCGCGGGGCTCAGCAGGACGCCTGTCGTCCTCGTACGAGCCATAGCGCGGCCCGAGGAAGACTCCGGGAGGGAGGACGTCGTCCTCGGTCTCGACCCGCACGACCGACCACGCTGTTCACGGCGCATGAGTGCGTGAGTGCGAGACCGCGTACCGCGTGACCGCACGGTCGGCGACAGGTGGCCAAGGGCCCGGGGGTGTTCGACCTCGGGCCCTTCACGTCCGGATGCCCGGATGCTCGGACGCCCTGACGGATCCACGGCCAGCGCCCCGTCGCCCACCGGCTTGCCGCCCGGCACCGGTCACCGGTTCTGCCACGGTCCGGCTTCGGCCGCGCTCTCCTCCGAGCCGCCCATGTCCAGGCGGAACGGTGGATACACGTCGGTCATCAGGGCGGCGTAGGCGGCCACACGCAGCACCCACCGGTTGAGGCCCATGATCAGGGCGTACAGGTCCTTCGGGTACTTCTCGGTGAAGGCCAGGGCGAAGCCCGCGAAGATGGTCAGCAACCCGATGAGACCGCCCTCCCACCAGCCGAGGTGGGAGCCGCCGAGGAAGAAGCCGACGACGATGTACTGCGGAATCGCCAGCAGCCACCACTTCACGAGCACCAGACCACGGGAGAGCCGTTCCGGGTAGACGATGTCGAGCCGTGCCGGGTAGTCCGGTTCCGGTCCGAGGCTGAACGGTGGATAGCGGTCGGTGCCGAGCGCGCCGTACGAGTAGTAGGCGACCCGCCAACTCCAGCGCAGCACACCGACGTTGAACTCGAAGAGCCCGCGGGGGTAGCGCTCGGTGAAGAGAATGGCGAAGAACGCGATCACGCTCACCACGGTGAAGGCGATCCAGAGGAAGAACAGCACCACGTAGTGCGGAATGGCGAGGAACCACTTCACCAGCCACAGCCAGCGCGACAGCGGCGTGTCGAGATGGGCGCTCACCCTCACGGGGCTGTCCGGTGGTCTCATCGGGGCTGTCGGAGTTGTCGGAGTCGTCAAGGTGATCAGCTCCTTACGCGTGCGTCGGCACGCCGAGTCACGGCGTCTTGTGCCCCCACTGCGGTCCGAGTCGTTCCCACTCGCGCGCCCAGCGGTCATAGCGCCGCTGGTCGAGCCGCCACCGTGCGAGGCTCCCCGCCCCGAAGACCAGGCCGCCGAGAGACACCGCGGCCCCGATGCCCAGCAGGCTCGCCTCGGCTGTCGCCGCGCCCGCGCTCGGCGGCGCGCCGGCGAGCCGGCCCTTCGTGTCCATCCAGATCACCACGTGCGCTCCGGCCTTGTGCCCGGATTCCACCAGGGCGCGGCCGGTACGGGCGGAACCGTCCGGCGCGGTCCACCGGACCTTCGCCCGGACCTGGTCGTAGGCCGCGCCCTCTCCGGCGGGTACCGCCGCACCCGAACTCTCGACCAGGACGGCCGGGATGGCGTGGCGGTCCTGGCGCAGCCGGGTGAAGGACGCGTCAGCGGCATGGGCCGTCACCAGGCCGGCCACGGTGCCGCCCAGCACGATGACCATCCAGACGATCAGCACGATCCACGCCTCGAAGACGTCGTCACGGCGGCGCAGCGGATTCCTCCGCCAGCGCCAGCACCACTGCCTCGCACCCTGTGCTCCGCGCATGGCACCGCACCTCCTCGTTACACCCCAACAGTGCAAGGGGATCGCGGTGCGCGCGAGCGGTGGCAGGGGCCGCCCGGTCCCGCGGAGGGGCCCGATCGGCCCATGCGGGAGGCATCTGCCCCGGTCAGGCTGTAAATGCCAGGTCAAGTCACGACGTGAAGGGGCCCTCATGAAGGCACTCGTGTTCCACGGCCCGGGAAGGTCCGCGTGGGAGGACGTGACCGATCCCGGCATCCAGGACGCCACCGACGCCATCGTGCGCGTGGACACCGTCACCATCTGCGGGACCGACCTGCACATCCTCAAGGGCGACGTCCCGGAGGTCGCCCCCGGCACGGTCCTCGGCCACGAGGCCGTCGGCGAGATCGTCGAGGTGGGCGGCGACGTGCGGACCGTCCGGCCGGGCGATCGTGTTCTGATCTCCTGCATCACGGCGTGCGGCCGCTGCCGCTTCTGCCGAGAGGGCGCCTACGGCCAGTGCCGCGGTGGCGGTGGCTGGATCCTCGGCCATCTGATCAACGGGACGCAGGCCGAATACGTCCGCGTCCCGCACGCCGATCTGTCCACGCATCTCCTGCCCGGGGCCGTGGACAGCAAGGACGCGGTCCTGCTGGCCGACATCTTCCCGACCGCGTACGAGGTCGGCGTACTCAACGGACGGGTGCGCCCCGGAGACACCGTCGCCGTCGTCGGAGCGGGGCCCGTCGGACTCGCCGTGATCGCGACGGCGAGCCTCTACTCGCCGGAGAGGATCATCGCCGTCGATCTCGCCACCGCCCGCCTCGACGCCGCCAAGCGTCTCGGTGCCGACGCGGTCGCGATGGCCGGCGAGGAGGCCGAGCAACTGGTCTCCGACCTCACCGACGGGCTCGGAGCCGATGTCGTCGTCGAGGCGGTCGGTGTCCCGGAGAGCTTCGAGACGTGCACGCGCATGGTCCGGCCCGGCGGACACGTCGCCAACGTCGGCGTGCACGGCCGGCCCGCGACCCTGCACCTCGAAAGTCTGTGGATCAAGAACCTGACGATCACCACGGGCCTGGTCGACACGTACTCCACCCCCACCCTGCTGCGCATGATGGCCGCGGGCCGGCTCCCGGCGGCCTCCCTCGTCACCCACACGTTCCCGTTGGACCGCATGGAGGAGGCGTACGACGTCTTCGCACGGGCCGCCGACACGGGGGCGCTCAAGGTGGTCCTCGGCGAGCCTCAGCACGACGTCCTGACGGTCAGGACGCCCTGATCGTCGGGCCGCCCCGGTCGCCGTCACGTCCCGACGGAAGGAAGCGAAGAGTCATGTCCGAACAGACACGACGGGTCATGTCCGACCAACCGCGATGGGCCATGTCCGGCAGGGCACCGAGGAGCGAGGACAGGCCCGAGGGTCCACCGGGCGCGAGGCCGGAGGCCGACGAGGAACCCGGCGCCGACACGCAACGGGGCGCCGACACGCAACGGGGCGGCGAGGCGCAACGGGGCGGCGAGGCGGAACGGGGCGGCGAGGCGGAACCGGGTGCCGACGTGTCTCGGGCCGCCGACACGGAGCCGGGTGCCGAGGCGCAACCATGCTTCGACACGGAGCCGGGTGCCGAGGTGAAGCCGTGCGTCGAGGAGGTGCCGCGGCGCGTCCCCCAGGCGGCCTCGGCCGCGACCGCACCGGGCGACGTGGGGCGGCGGATCGCCGCCCGACGCGAGGAACTCGGTCTGACCCGGGAGGACACGGCCGTCCGCGCGGGCATGGCCGCCGGCTATCTCCGTTACCTGGAGGAGCAGTCCACCGCGATGCCCGGTACGAGCGTCCTGATCCGGCTCGCCGACGCCCTGGACACCAGCGTCGCCGCACTGCACGGCGGCGAGGCCGACCTCCCGCCGGGCCTCGGGCAGGCCGCCGACCACCCCGAACTGATCGAACTTGCTCCCGACGAGTGCCAGGCACGGTTGTCGACACACGGCGTCGGAAGGATCGCCACCGACACCCCGGACGGAATCGTCGTCCTTCCCGTCAACTACAGCCTCATCGACGGGGCGGTCACGTTCAGGACGGCACCCGGTGCGGCGCCCGCGACGGCGGTCGGATCGCGTGTCGCCTTCGAGGTCGATCACGTGGACGAGGCCCTCAGCCAGGGCTGGAGCGTGCTCGTCCAGGGCCGCGCCCGGGCCGTGACCGATCCCGAGGCCGTCCGCCGGCTCGGCGCTCTCGCCTACAGCGGGCCCTGGGCCGGCGGCGAGGATCGCGACGTGTGGGTACGTGTCGACCAGGACAGGATCACCGGTCGCCGGATCGCCGTGCGGTGATCGGGACGATGATCCGGCGACCGGTGGATCGCGGCGGGGGATCGGGACGTCGTACGTACCGGCGCCGGCGCCGGGAAGCGGACACTCCCCGTTCACCGGGACCAATGGGCCCTGGTCCCGCTTCCCCCCGCCACAGCCTGGACCAAATGTCGCTCCGTCCCCGTGTCGCCTTATCGCGTGAGAGTTGGCTCCGGTGATGAATCCCAACGACGGATTTCGTGAACTCGACAGGCAGGAATGTCTGGACCGGCTCGGCGAGGCGCCCATCGGCAGGGTCGTCCACACGCGCAACGCCCTGCCCGCCGTCCTGCTGGTCAACTTCAGTCTCGACGCCGAGTCCTTCGTCGTGCTGCGGACTTCGGCGGACTCGGAACTGGCCCGCGCCATCGACGGTGTGGTGGTGGCGTTCGAGGCCGACGCCGTGGACGCGGTCGCGCACTCCGGCTGGAGCGTCGTGGTGACGGGCCACGCCCTGGTCGTGAACGATCCCGCCGAGCATGCTCACCTGGTCCGGACAGGACCCCGATCGTGGGTGACCTCGCCCAGCGACGTCTTCATCCGCATCGCGTCCGAACTGGTCACCGGCCGGGAGCTCGTCGGCGGTCGCACGCTGTACGGGGTCGACCTGCCCTCCTCCTGAAACGGATCGGTCGCGGCGCGGGCAGGATGCTCCCTGTGAACCATGTCCTGCGCGGGCTCGCCGCCAATGCCGCCCTGTCGTCCGAGTCGGTGAACCGGCTGATCGCGGTCGCGGACGCCGACCTTGCCGGGGACCTCGCCGGCCGGGCGGACCTCAGTCGCGCGCAGGCGGTCGCCTTGCTCACGCGAGTCGACGAGTGCGGCGTCCAGCTCGCGTACGCGGGCCTGTTGACCACCGCCGACATCGATCCGGCGGCACAGCCGCACGCCGCCCTCGCCCTGCTCGACGAGGGATCCGGCAGCCCGGAGTGGGCTCGCCTCTTCGCGGTGGATCCGGTGCTGGAGCACCGGGAGAAGCTGGCCGCCTGCCCCGGCCTCCCGCCCGACGTGGTGGAGACGCTCGCGGCGGACCCGGACGTCCGCGTCGTCGCCGAGCTCGCGCTGTGGACCACACCGGACATGGCCGCCAGGCTCGCGGAGCATCCGCACGCCGAGGTCCGCCGCGCGGCGGCGGCCAACGAGGCGACGCCCCCAGGCGTACTGGCCGCGCTCATCACCGGTGAGGGGCTGCCTCCCGCGCGGCGGTGTCTGGTCTGCGACCGCGAGGAAGCCCCCTTCGTCCACGACCCGTTCTGCCCGCGGCCCGATTGCGATCTGCTGCCAGGCGCCTCCTGCGACGGCTCCCACGAGTCCACCGTCCACGCGACGCGGCAGGCGGCACTCGGCAACCCCGCCACTCCCACCGAAGCCGTCGTCGGTTTCGCGGACCATCCTTCGACGCAGCTGCGCTGGGCGCTCGCCGCTCGCCCGGACCTGCCCGCTCAGGTGTGCGCGCGGCTCGCGTCGGATTCCGTTCCCGGTGTCCGCGCCGACCTCGCCGAGAATCCCGCGATCTACGACGCCCTGATCCGTGAGCTGGCTGACGACCCCGACCCCGCCGTGCGCCGCGCGCTCGCCCACCATCCCCGTGTACCGCTCGACGTGCTCATCGTCCTGGCCCGAACGGCCAAGATCGGTGCCACCCTCCTGCCCCGCATCGCCGTCGCGTCTCCCACCGAGGTCCAGGAGCTGGCCCGGTCGCCGGACCCGGCGGCGCGCATGCTCCTGACACAACGGCGCGATCTGCCGCCGGAGGTCCGTGATGTGCTGGCCACCGACCCCGACGCCAAAGTGGTCAAGGCCATCGCTCCTCATCCGGGCCTCACCGAGGGGCAGTTGCGCGCCATGGTCGACCGACATGGCGTCCGGGTCCTCGCCCAGGTGGCGCAGAACCCGGACGCGAGTCCGGCGCTGCTGGAACACCTGACGCGGCACGAACCTCCCGTGCCGAAGGCGTTCCGCGAGATCGCCCGGCATCGGAACGCGACAGCCTCGACTCTGCTCGCCTGCCTGGCGTTCGAACGGGCGAAGCCGATCGCGGCCGGCCATCCGGCACTCCCGCCAGGGGTCATCGTGGAGCTGCTCACCGACGCCGACGGCGCAGTGGTGGAAGCGGCGGCCGGCAACCCGTCGCTGCCCCCTGCGGCGCTGTCGGATCTGGTGCCGTAGCCGTCCGGGCGGACGCGCCTTTCTGGACGGGGCGCCCTCACTCCGCACGAGGTGCCCGCCATCGGAATCGGAGGCCCCAGGGCTGTCGGGAACAGGCTTGTGTGCGGTCTCGGTGGGGCCCCGGCCGCACCGTCGCCACGGGTCCGGCCCCCTGGGTCGACGGCCTCCGCGCAGGTCGGCACCTGTCTGTACAGGCGTTCGGCGAAAGGGCTCTGACCTGGTGTTTTTCGATTATTTACGTAACCTGGGGGCACTGCTGGGCACGCTCGGAGGGGGACCGCGTGAACGAGGAAGCCGTCCAGTACGACGCCTCCCGCATTCAGGTGCTGGAAGGGCTGGAAGCCATCCGGAAACGGCCCGGAATGTACGTCGGCTCGACCGGCGTACGCGGCCTGCATCAGATGGTGTTCGAGGTCGCCGGACGGGCGGTGAACGAGGTCCTGGCGGGCCGCGCCGGCGCCGTCGACGTCGCGCTCACGTCCGACGGCGGTGTGCGGGTCGCCGATGACGGCCCAGGCATCCCGGTCGAGGCCGACACGGACGCGGACGCGGACAGTGCCGGGCTCGAAGCCCTGCTGACCCTTCCGCACGCCTGGAGGGACCTGGGTGGCCGTCACAACGCGGCCCTGAGCGCTTTCGGCATGGGGCCTTGTGTCACCAACGCCCTCTCGAGTCGCCTGACGGTCGAGGTGCGGCGCGAGGGCGTCCGCTGGGTGCAGGAGTACACGCGCGGTGTCTCATCGACCCCGCCCACCGACGCCGGGCCGGCGACCGGAAGCGGGACCACCATCGTCTTCTGGCCCGACCCCGAGATCTTCGAGACGACGGAGTGCTCGTTCGACGTACTGGCCCAGCGCTTCAGGCAACTGGCCTATCTGCACGGGGGCCTGGACATCTCGCTCCGTGACGAGCGTCCGCCGGGCGGGCCCCGGTCGGAGCGGTTCCGGTACCCGGGCGGAGCACTGGACCTTGTCGCCTCCCTCGGCGCGCGGGCGGGGGCGCCCGTGCACCCGGACGTCATCGCCTTCGAACGGGAGGACCCGCGGATGGAGGGGACGGTTGAGGTGGCCCTCCGGTGGAGCGGGTCCCGTCAGGAGTGCGTCCGAGGCTTCGCCAACAGCCTGCCCACCCCCGAAGGCGGTACGCACATGGAGGGCTTCCGCCAAGGGATGACAGCCGCGATCAACGCGTACGCACGCGAGACGCGGCAACGGGCGGCGGCGGACCGCGACCTCGACCTCGACGCCGACCGGATCGGCGAGGGCCTGACAGCGGTCGTGTCCGTCAAGTTGGACCGCCCCGAGTTCCAGGGCGCCACGCGCGGCCGGCTCGGCGGCGACACCGTGCGTGCCTGCGTCGCCGACGCCGTCCGAGAACACCTCGGCACCTGGCTCCGAGGACACCCGGACCAGGGCGCGGCCATCATCAGCCGGCTGTGCCAGGGCACCCGCCGGGACTGAGGGCCGCGACGGATCGCCCCGCCGGGCCCCGACCGGTTGCTCGCGAACGTGTTCGACATCATGTTCGCGCCCGCGGCCGGGTGCCCGGCGCGGCGGAGTGGCCCATCGGCGGCAACCATTCCCCCCGCCGGTGGTCACTTGTGTGTTTCGGCATCGTCGAGGTGCGAGGTCTCATGGAGCGGATGGTGCAAGTGCCACGGAAGGCGGAGATGTTGCTGCTGTCGGCGGTCCCGAGAGTCGACCGGCATCTCGGCACGGGGCGCAGGCGTCGACCTCCGACCCCCATGGCAGTTCGCGTCGTCGGCCGCCCCCTGAGATTCGCCGCAGCGGCGCTGGCAACCGTACTGCTGGGGGCCGGGTGCAGCACCGATCAGGGTTCGGTCGACGGCGACGGCGGCAAGGGGCGGCGACACCCGGCCCGCTCCCAGGGCGAGCGGCCGCCGGCGGGGAAGCCCTCGGAGCGACCTCGGCCCGGGGATCTCAACGGCGACGGATACGACGACTTCGCCGCGATGGTGGCGGGCCCGAGCCTGGTCGTGGTGTACGGCTCGGCGGACGGACTGGATCCGCGCCGACGCACCGTCTTCACGCAACCGACCTCGAAGACGGGGCCGGAGCAGATGCAGCTGTTCCGCGCCGATCTGGACCACGACGGCTACACCGATCTGGTCCAGGCCCCGGACCGACGCGGTCCGGCCGTGCTGTGGGGCGGGCCGCGCGGTGTGGGCGACCCGCAGCCGCTCGCAGGGGCGCCGAGAAGCCCCGTGGCCACCGGGGACTTCGACGGGGACGGCAACGCCGACCTGTTCATCCCGGGCGGCACCACGGGACCGGAGGGCACGGTGTGGTTCGGCCCCGTCGAGCGCGGCGGCGCACCCGCCCGCGTCCAGAACCTGGCCGACGAGCGCTGGCCGGACTCACTTCCGGCCCGCTTCCTCGCCGGCGACTTCGACGGTGACAAGGCCACCGATCTGGAGGGGCAGCCGGGGGACGTGGACGGCGACGGCGTCGACGACCTGTACACGGCGAGCTTCCTGGCGTACCAGGAGCAACTGGGTGCCGGCTACTGGCTGAGCACCCGGTCCGGGCCCGAGACCGGTGAGCGGGACGGGGTGAGTACGGGTCCTGCGCCAGGGCTGACGGACGAATCGCAGTACGAGGGGATGGGCGGCACCGCGCTCGGTGACGTCACCGGCGACGGCAGGGCCGATCTGGTCGTCTCGGCGACCGGCGCGAACAACAACAACGGTGTGGTCTGGCTGGTTCCCGATCCCCTCGCAGCGGAGGCCGGGGCCGTCCAGGCGGTGACCCTCGCAACCCCCGGCGTCCCGGGAAGCGACACCCCCTCCGCAGGCCGGGGCCCGACCCGCAACCGCGTCACCGTCGTCGGCCCGCTTCTGGACACCGACGGCGACAAGCACCTGGACGTGGTGTTCGCCGCCCCCGGCTTCCTGGACGCGCGGAAGCGGGACCTCGACGCGTTCTGGGTGCTGCGCGGCACCGGTGAGGGGATGAGGTACCACCGGCACTTCACCGCCGAGGACCTCCGCTGAAACCCTCCTCGACGCTGGCGACGTCGGCATCCTGAGCCCTCACGTCCGGGTCGCAGTCGCGGCAGTGAGGACGGCGCTGAGTGCGGCGGCGGCGTCGAGGAGGGCTCGGGAACGAGTCGCGAGGCTCGCGTCTCGGGCCGCCAGCGCGGCTCGGACATCGGCCGATCCGCGCCCGTGACGCAGCTCGGGCATCAGGGACCGGAGCGGATCGATGCGGTAGCCGGCGCTGCGTAGCTGGTGGACGATCCGGGCGTCGCGAGCCTGGACCGGTGTGTAGCGACGCGTCCCTCGCGGGGGGACCCGGTCAGGAACGACGAGACCCTCGGCGTCCCAGTGCCGCAACGCCGACGGGCGTACGCCGAGCGCGGCGGCGAGTTCGGAGACGCTCATCGAGTCCGACGGACGTACGCCTTCGATCGGCTCGACACCGATCGCCTCGACGGCCTGTTTGGCGAGCTCGAGGTCCCTACGCTCTCGGTCGAGTCCGGCGTGCGCCGCGTCCAGAAGGGCGAGTACTTCCGACGTCGGGGACTGATGGACGGCACGAACGATCCGCTTGGCCTCGACAGGACCGGTGCCGATCGCGAGGGCTCGGTAGGCCCGTGCGGAATACAGGTGGATCTCCCCGTACATCCGATAGCCCGCAGCCGTGCGCGTCGCCGGCGGAAGCACACCGTCGCGCTCGAGATTGCGCACCTGCTGAACGGAGCAGCCGGCCCGCCGGGCGACATCGACCGTGCGCAGGGACGACGAGTTGAGGGTTGTCACCCGTCGATCCTCCACTTTCCGGCTCGAAGTCTCCACGAGCACCTTAATGAAACGCTCGATGACATGACCATCGACGAGATCATCTATTTCCTGGAAGGCTTCGACGGAGTCCTGGCCATCAGGCCGGGCCCCGACGACGGCTCACCAAAGATCAGTTGGGGAGACGTGTTCTTCTTCTGCTCGCCCGACGGCGTCGTGCCGAAGACGGCCCAACCGTTCGCGACGATCGTGACCAAGGACTACCCGGGCGACGAAAGTTCGCGCCTGGACCGGCCGGATACGTTCCGCGTCAACATCGCCGCCGGGAAGGAAGCGTTCATCGACTGGACGGGCCACGCACCGGGCGAGCCGGCCGCCGACGACGACCCGAGCGTCACCGACACCGTGATCGCCCACCCCGTGTACGGCTCCGTCGGCTGGCTCGCGGTGGTGAATCCGGGCCGGCGGACCAGCGAGGCAACCCGCGAGCTGCTCCGCACGGCCTGTCAACTCGCACATGCGCGCCACGAGCGACGGCATGGCACATGAGCGACGTACTTCCGGGTGGGTGCTGAGGCCCCGCTCCTCTCGGCGGGTGAGGAGCGGGGCCGGTGTCACAGGTGGGTGCCGTTCACCACCAGGGCGACGTCGATGTTGTCGCGCGTGGCATGGGAGTACGGGCAGACCTGATGGGCCGTCTCGACCAGGTGGACCGCTTGCTCGTCGGTGATCGAGGGGAGCGAGATCCGCAGTTCGACGCCGAGCTGAAAGCGGCCGCCGTCGACCGGTGCCAGGGAGACCGACGAGTCGATCTCCGCGTCGTCGGCCTTGAGTTCGGCGAACTGCCCGACCAGGGCGAGCGTCGTACCGAAGCAGGCTGCGTAGCCGATCGCGAACAGCTGCTCGGGGTTTGCCCCTTCACCGTCGCCGCCCAGCTCCTTGGGCTGCCGCAGGTCCAGGTCCAGCCGCCCGTCGTTCGTGCGGCCGTGGCCGTTCCTGCCGCCGGCAACGTGCGCATGGGCCGTGTAGAGCGCTTTGGTCATGCTGACTCCCTCTCAGTGCTACCGAAATATGAATCTGACACTTCAAAAACAAGAAGTCAACGGCCTATGATCGGGACCCTCACGGCAACCGGGAGGGAAAATGGCGGGACTGAAGATCGGCTACCTGCTGCCGACGCGCGACCAGTCGCTCACGGGCGAGCACGAACCGGGCCGGCTCATCGCCCAGGCGCGACAAGCGGAGCGCCTGGGGCTGGACTCGGTCTGGGCCGGGGACAGCCCCGTCACCAGGCCGCGCGCGGATCCGCTGATGCTGTTGGCCGCCGCGGCCCAGGCCACCGAGCGGGTCGCGATCGGCACGGCGGTGCTGCTGCCGGCGCTGCGCCATCCGATCCTGCTGGCGCATCAACTGGCCACCCTCGACCGGCTGTCGGAAGGACGGCTGATCGCGGGCATGGGCGGCGGGTTCCCGAACCCGAACACCCAGGCGCAGTTCGCCGCGGTCGGTATCGGGTTCGCCCGCCGTATGAGCCGCATGGAGGAGTCGATCGATGCCATGCGGCGGCTCTGGTCGGGGGAGGCGGTGACGTACAAGGGCGAGCACTTCGCCTTCGACGACGTGCGGATCGAACCTCCGCCGTCCCGTCCGGGAGGCCCGCCGATCTGGCTGGCGGGAAGCGGCGGACCGGCGTTGCGGCGCGTGGCCCGGCTCGCCGACGGCTGGCTCCCCTATCCGATCGACGCGACGACCTACGGCGAGGAGCGCGAGACCATCCAGGAGGCCATCGGGCAAGCGGCGACGCCCCGTTCGGTCACCCCCGCCCTGTACGCGACGCTCTGCCTGGACGACGACCCGGAGAACGCGCGCCGGCGCCTGCGGACGAGCGTCGAGCGCTACTACGACGCACCCCTCGAGTTCGTCGCCTCCGTCCAGGCCATGTTCGCCGGTACCGCCCGCCAGGCCGCCGACTGGCTGAACGGCTACATCGCGGCCGGCGCCCGCCACCTCGTCATCCGCCTCGCGACCGACGACCACGACTCGGGACTGGAAGAGTTCGCCGACCGGGTTCTGCCTCTGCTCCGCGAGGAGGATGCCCGATGACCACGTTCGTCCTCGTCCACGGCGCCTGGCACGGTCCATGGGCCTGGGACCGGATCGTCCCTCTGCTGCACGCCGCCGGCGCGCGAACGCTCACCCCGGACCTCAGCACCGCCGGGGACCACGGACTCCACGACCACGCCGGTGTGGTCGCCGCCGCCCTCGACACCGTTCGGGAGGACGGCGACCTCGTGCTCGTCGGGCACAGCTACGCGGGCCTGGTCGTCCGGGAGGCCGCCGACGTCCGGCCCGATCTCATCGGGCACATCGTCCTCGTGGACGGATGGGCGGGGCCGGACGGTGCCAGCATGGTGAGCCTGGCCCCCGACGGCTTCGCCGACACGGTCCGCGCGGCGGCCGAGAAGCTGGGAGACGGTTGGCGGATCCCGGCCCCGCCCCCGGAAGTGTTCGGCGTCGTCGACACCGACGACGCGGCCTGGCTGGCCGCGCGCATGCTCCCCCAACCGCTGCGCACGTTCACCGAACCCACTCGCCTGAGCGGGGCCGTCGACCGGATTCCCGGAACCGCCGTCCACTGCAGACCGCAGACCTACCCGTTCGACCGCTTCGGCGAAGCCCTCGGGTACCGGACCCACGCGCTGGACGGTCCGCACGACGTGATGCTGACCGATCCGGAGCCGCTCGCCCGGATCCTCCTCGATGCCGCTTCCTTCAAGAAGAGGAAGCCTGAAGTCTAGAATGATGCAGTGGAACAGCGAACGTACAACCAGTACTGCGCCACCGCGCGCACCCTCGACCTCGTCGGCGAGCGCTGGACGCTGTTGCTGATCCGCGAGCTTCTGACCGGCCCCAAGCGGTTCGGTGACCTGCAGGCCAGCCTCCGCGGCCTCGGCACCGGACTGCTGGCCGCCCGCCTCAAGCATCTGGAGCGCGAAGGACTGGCGCACAAGATCACGCTCCCTCCGCCCGCCCGGACCCCGGCATACGCCCTCACCGAAGCCGGAGAGGAACTCGCCCCGGCCGTCCTGGAGTTGGCCCGGTGGGGCCTCAAGTGGGCGATGGGTGAACGGCGCGCCACCGAGACGTTCCATCCGGGCTGGGCCGTCCTCGGTCTGCGAGCCTGCTTCGACGCCGAGGCCGCCGCGGGACTCCACGCGGTGTACGAGTTCCGCATCGACGACGAGTGGTTCCACGCCCGGATCGATGACGGGGCGATCGAGGCGCTGCACGGACCGGCTCAGCGCCCGGACGCGACCGTCACGATCAGCCAGGAGGCGTTCCTCCGCCTCACCGGCCAAGGCCTCACGCTCGCCGAGGCGATCGAGACCGGTGCCGCGTCGGCATCCGGTGACACACGGGCTCTGCGCAGACTGGGAGACCTGTTCCGGCTGCCGCCATCGCATGCCCGTAACCCGGACCAGCCCTCGTCCTGATCACGCCCCTGATCCCACCACCTGGCGACGGCGGATGCCGACGTCGCGGTACCTCGCCGTTGTTCCGCTCTCCGGCGCCAGGCACCGCCGAAAACGGGGATCGCCTTTGCGTACAGGCCAAGGCAAGATGTGCGCCATGGCGGAAGCAGCGGGTCCGAACGCGTATGGCCCCGTAGAGTGGGCTGAGCGTCTGGGCTGGACGTACGGCTTGATAGCACCCGACAACGTCGAGCGGGGCGCGGCGCTCGTCCGGCTGGACGAGGCCCGCGCGGAAGCCCAGAAGGCACACGCTCGGTACAACGAGTACTGGATCCAGGCGAGCAGGTCGGATGCGGAGACCTTGTTCCGAGCCCCGGAGGTCGCGGCGGCACGCGCACGCGCGGACGATGTCGAGAGTCGTTGTCTGCCGGAGGCACTGTGGCTGACGAGGCCCGCGGATGACATCAGGACGTGCCCTCAACTGTCTTTCGCCCTGCTCTTCCTGGAGTGGGAGGCGCGCTATCCAGAGGAGTGGACGGAGCACGCCAAGGCATGGGGTACGAAGCAATCCCTCATTCGGAGGGTGGCGGTGAGCGGCCACAGCGAGGTCGTCACAGAGAAGCTGATCGACGTCGTCGAACTCGTCGTGCAGCGGGCCTACCGCTGCAAGGACCGTGAGTACGTGCGGGTGGCCCGAGCCGTCGACGGGGATGAACTGCGCACGAGGCTCAACTGGGCACGCCACTCGCACAACCCGTGGTCCCAACTCCATGCCGGCTACGTGCTCTGGCTCCTCGACCACCCGGAGGTCCCCAACACGTTTCACGTCTGGCGGACTTGGCTCGCGGACACCCGAACCAGCTGACTCAGAGGAGTGGAACTCGGGAACCGGGACACCGTGCTCCGCCCGTGGATCGTGAGATCAGGTGGCCGGGTTGTTTTCCTTCAGGATGTCTCCCGCTTCGAGGCGGACGTCGCGTGCGCCCGTGCCGGCGAGGAGAACGCGAGCGGCGTGGGGCGGATCCACCTCCGCGACCGACGCCTCGGGATAGCGGCGAATCTCCGTGAGGTTCAGGTCGACGGTTCGGCCGTGCCGACTCACGCCGTGAAAGCGGGCGCCCAAACGTGGCCTTCGGTGAGCGGCCGGATCGGCACAGCGCCGAACCGGGGTTCGTGGTCGTCCTCGCGTATGCGGACGGGCAACCGGTCGGCTACGCCTACGGCAACCGCATCGAGCAAGGTGACCGGTACTGGCGGCGCACTGCTCCAGAACCGGGGGAGGAGTACACCCGCCGTCCGGCCGTGGCATTGAAGGAGATCGGCGTACGAGACGAGTGGCGGGGGACCGGGACCGCGCGGCGTCTGCATGACGCCTTCCTTGCCGCGCGGGACGAGTCGTATGTGACGCTCATGGTGAACCCGGCGGCTGGCGATGGAAAGGTCCACCGCCTGTACCAGTCGTGGGGCTACCAAGACCTTGGTCAGAGCCAGCCGTCGCAGGCGTCGCCCGTCCTCACCGTGATGATTCGCTCCGCCCGCTGACACGCACAGTGGCTGTGTCAACCTCCCCTCGAACTCCTGGCCAGTGAGGTGCTCACCAACTGTCCGGCACGCGCCTGGGCCCGTGCGACCAGGAAGACGCACCCAGGAGACGTCTCCGCCGCGCAGCGATGCGCTCACGGAGAAGCGCTCACACCGCGACGACCACGAGTAAGCGCTTCACCGTCGCGGAGGGGCGCGCTGGGGCCGAGCCCTTGCGTCGTTCGCATCGCACCCATCCAGGCACCCCGAGTCAGCAACCTCACGACAGAGCAAGGCTGTTCATGCCAAGACTCTTGCCAGCCAACGAAGGGCCCCCTATCGTCTGCCGACGGAAAGCGCTTTCTTCACAGATGTAGATCGATCTCAGAGCGTCGACCGTTGTGGAGGCCGCCGCGACGTGCGCACAACCGCCGGTGGTCCGGTACAGGACATCTCGCGATGTCCGCGTGCCGCGAAACGAAGGGTGCACGCAACGACCCACACACATCGCGCCATCCGCCCCGCCGCACAGGCGACCGCGACCGGTGACGGCGGCTGATCCCCTCCGGTCCACCGGATGTCAGGCGGTACGCCGACGGGTCGAGAGCGGGGCGTGGCGGAGGCCCCGCGCAGGGCGACCCAGGCTTCACGCCCGGGCCGCCGAATGCCGGCGCGGGAGATCCCGGAATCGGGCGCCCCCCTGCCTACGCCACTCGTGCGACGGGCCCAACGCCGACGACCTCGGTGGGCAGCACGCGCACACACCAGCAGCTCCCCGTACTCGAACAACGCATGACCAATCAGGAGATGAGAATGAGACGATCAGTCGCACTGCGACTCTCCGCGGCCTCGGCCGCGATGGCCCTCGCGACCGCGGTCGGTGTGGTGCTGTCGATGCCCGACGAGGCGTCGGCGGCGACCGGCAGCGCCACCGGCTACGCCACGCAGAACGGTGGGACCACCGGCGGCGCGGGCGGGCAGACGGTGCGGGCCACCACGGGGACCGCGATCCACGCGGCGCTGTGCGGCCGGGCCGGCAGCACCACGCCCATCACCATCGAGGTCGAGGGAACCATCAACCACGCCAACACCGCCAAGGTGTCCGGCGGCAGTTGCAACACGGCTGCTGGCGTGATCGAGCTGAAGCAGATCAGCAACGTGACGATCGTAGGCGTCGGAAACGGAGCCGTCTTCGACCAACTGGGCATCCACATCCGTGAATCCAGCAACATCGTCATCCAGAACGTGACCGTCCGGAACGTGAAGAAGTCGGGCTCGCCCACGTCGAACGGCGGGGACGCCATCGGCATGGAGACCGACGTCCGCAATGTCTGGGTCGATCACACCACCCTGGAGGCATCCGGCGGCGAGTCCGAGGGGTTCGACGGTCTCTTCGACATGAAGGACAACACGCAGTACGTGACGCTCTCGTACAGCGTCCTGCGCAATTCGGGCCGCGGCGGTCTCATCGGATCCAGTGAGAGCGACCTCTCGAACGGCTTCGTGACCTTCCACCACAACTACTACGAGAACATCGACTCCCGCGCGCCCTTGCTGCGTGGTGGAACGGCCCACATCTACAACAACCACTACGTGAGCCTCAACGAGTCCGGCATCAACTCCCGTGCCGGCGCGCGCGCCAAGGTGGACAACAACTACTTCGAGGACTCCAAGGACGTCCTCGGCACCTTCTACACCGACGCGGCCGGGTACTGGCAGGTCAGCGGAAACGTCTTCGACAACGTGACCTGGTCCAGCCCCGGTACCGACAACAACCCCGCCGGCCCGAACCCGCAGTCCAACACCACGGTCACCATCCCCTACTCGTACAGCCTCGACGCCGCCTCGTGCGTGCCGGACGTCGTGAGCCGGACAGCGGGAGCCGGAACCGGACTGCAGGCGTCGAACGGCAACTGCGCCGCCCAGACGCCGACCGCGACCCCGACTCCCACGCCGACCCCCACCCCGACCCCCACTCCGACTCAGCCGAGCGGGACCAACCTCAGCATCGGTGCCGGTTCCGACGGTTCCAGCAAGGCCACCGGCACGAGCTACGGCAACGTGCGTGACGGCGACCTGAGCACGTACTGGTCACCGGCCTCGTCGACCGGATCCATCTCGATCAAGTGGGGTTCCGCCACCGCGGTGTCCAAGGTCAACATCCGGGAGACTTCGGGGGCCGCGGGCGCCATCGGGTCGTGGCGCGTCCTCAACGCCGACACCGGCGCCGTCCTGGCTTCCGGAAGCGGCTCGGGAGTCATCTCCTTCTCGCAGACCTCGCTCAGCAAGATCACATTTGAGATCACCGGTTCGACGGGCACCCCGAAGGTGGCCGAGTTCGAGACGTACGCCCAGTAGCGGCACCCGCCGTCACGGTCCTGCCGGGAGACGAACTCCCGGCAGGGCCGAGCTGTACCCCCTGGACGGCCCAGGCCTCGCGTGGGCGGCGAGCGGGCTGTCCTCCTGCGGACAGGGTGTGCCCGGCACGATCCTGACCCGATTTCCAGCGTCCCGTAGACGCCGCGGTCGGTCGGTGGCGTTGCGGCGGGCCTGGGCGGATGGCCGCTGAGGTGCGGTGGCTGGTGCTGTCCTCCTCGCGTCGGACCGCGGCCTGTTCATCGAGCCGGCCCGCCCATCTGGTGTCCTGGCTGCGTATGGGGCCGGGGGTACTGCTGGCCGTAGAACGTCCACATGCTCAGTGCGTCGTTCAGGAGCGCCGCGCGGTCGGCGGGGGCATCCTCTCGACTCCGGCCAGCAGCATCCGGGAGTCGCCGCCCGTGGCGCGGGCGAGCTGGACGAGGAGGAAGAACGCCTGGGTCGGCTTGGCGGCGGAGCTCCGCGCGTCCGGCTGGGGGCCGCCGTGCAAGCTGTAGACGGCGCTGGCCGTCGCCGTGAGCACGATCGGATCCGACTCGAGGAGCTTCGCGGACAGGGACTGCCGGCACGGGGCGCATTGCTCGATGCACCCCGTGGGGTGCATTGCTCGATGCACGCGGCGATCAGCGCGGTGGCGGTCCGCCTCTGCAGCAGCGCCAGCACCGCATCCGCGTCGCCCGCAACAAGGTGCCGCAGCGGCCCCAGGGGGTCGAGCAGCACCGGCCTTCCATGTCCTCAGCGCCGACGGCTGCGAAGCGCTGCTTGGCGGTACGGCGCACGGATCGCACCGTGGCTTCGGCGATGCCCATGATCGGCGAGGTCTCCTTGGTGAAGCCGAGCGCGTCGCGCACCGCCCCTCGCTGAGGTGGCCACGTGCCAGTAGAGGCCCATCCCTTCTTCGGCTCCGGCGATCTCCCTGCCGTGCTCGCATGGAACGAGGTACGGAAGTCCACGTGGAACGCGCTGGTGGTGACGCCCCTGGTCCAGATCGGGATGGTGGCGGTGACAGGACTGCTGAATCTGCGGCTACCCCGGGTGATCGGCTGAGACGCGGATGGTCGGCCAAGAGCTGAGCTCAACCTGCCGCGCCCGGTTCGGCAGCAGGGCCCGACCGCGCGTCGCGGTCCGGGCCCTGCACCGTGGGGTGCCGCCCTGCGGCGGCGGTTGCGTCAGCTCTGTGCGGTGTCGTCGCCCGCCTGCCCGGCACCCTCAACTGCGCCTACCTTCTCGCGCATCTTGCGCACCAACTCCGCCTTCTGGTCAGCCGCACCCTGGCGGTCGAGGTTGCGGTGCGGACCGTGGTTCTGCCGTTCGGTGCGGGACTGCTTCTTGCGCTGGCCGCCGCCCATGCCCACGGGGTTGTTGATGTTCTTGCTCACGGTCACGGGTTCTCCCGGTAGTGATGTGAAGTGATCTACGGGTTCATCGGTGGGGAAAGGGCGGCGATGTCGAAGTACGTCGGAAGAGGCCCATCACGCTGTCACTCGTGAATCGGCGTCTGGAAGAACATGTCAAAGACGTTACCCGGTTCCGTCGGCCCCGCAGACCAAGGTTTTTTCGCTGCCCTGGCCAAAATCGTCGCGCTTGACCAGGCAGGACTGCCGCCTGCAGGCTTCCGAGGTCGCCCGGTCGAGCACCAGGACCTTGGAACTCCGCCGCCAGACACACCTACCACCCGAAAGACGGCCTGGACCGAGAAGGGCCTTGGAAACCGACACCGGGGTCGCTGCGCTGCTCGCCACGTCCACCGGCAAGCAGCCCGCCGGACTCCTCGCGACAAAGGCGCTCGGGCACCTGACCGATCTGTCCTGCTGGTCAGGTGAGGGAGCTGTCGTCTGCGAGGCCCGACAAGGGGTTGGACAAGCAGGTGGTCGCCCTTGACCCTGAGAACCGGACGGAGTCGTGGTCCATGGCCGAGGACGACAAGACCCGGCTCATGCCCGACATCTCCACGGTCTTCCACACAGCCGTGTACTGCTCGACCGAGAACGGCTCGGCGATTCTCGACGCGCGTACGGGCAAGGACCACCATCCTCCCGTAACAACCACAGCAAGGAGCCACCGTGCAGTTCGTCGAGCCGCAGCCCACCGGAAAAGGTCCTGAGAACTGGTTCAACGGCGACGTCTGGTTCGACGTCATTCACGCCGGCCAGGAACCGTCCCGCATCCGTGTCAACATGGTCCGCTTCGCGCCCGGCGCCCGCACCGCCTGGCACCGCCACGCCGTCGGCCAGACCCTCCACGTCGTCGCCGGGATCGCCCTGATCGGAACCCGCGACGGCACCGTCTATGAGGCCCACCCCGGCGAGACGGTCGCCTGCCCGCCCGGCGAGGAGCACTGGCACGGCGCCACCGAGGACCGTTTCATGCAGCACCTGGCCCTGTGGGACGGCACTGCCCCCGACGACGACCGGCCTGAGACCACCTGGCTCGAGCACATCACCGACGATCAGTACACCGCGGCCCGCACCCGCTCACAGTGACTGACCGCCCGCCCGAAGAAGGAGACGCGCTCGTGCCCGCAACCGTGACCGCCCTGTTCGGCGGCTCCGGCCCCGACTGGATCCGGCGGCCGGCGGACAGCGCCCGCATCGGCTCAGTGGACGGCCCGAGCAGCACCACCAGGTCCTCGTGCACGTACGCGCGCAGGGTCGGCCACGACACGACCGGCGGGCCATCCCCGGCCTCAGCGGGCGTGGCGGACACCAGGCGGGGCAGCCGCGCCCACCCAGACAGATCTGCGCGAGCAGCGTGATCCGCAGAGGCGGCTCCAGAACGTGCGCACCCCCGCGCTTCGGCGTCCGCGAACGACCGGCTACGGGGTGCGGTGCTGTGAGCGGGGCGACGGCCATGTCGACGCCGAAGACGGGGCGGGATACCGGCGTCCGCGGCGGCCTTGGCGAAGCGGGACGGTGCCCGCGACGGTGCCTCGGTCGGTCAGATGTCCCTGGCCTCCCTCTCTGCGCGCACTCGTGCGATTTTTGTGACTGTTCGCGCTAGGCGGCGGATGTTCACGAAGCGGGTGAGCCCAGCCGAGTGATCACACGACCCGCCGTGATCGCTTGAGTTCGCGAGCTGATCGGCAAAATTTGCCGACAACCGTTGGGCGTGGTCGCGCCAGCGCCGTTGCGGTCCCGAGAAGTGTCGTCACGCGGGCACGTGGACGGTGCCTACGGGCCGAGGACAGGCGAAGTGCCCAGGTGCCCCGGGCGCCGACGAGCGGTAGAACGGAAGAGTGAGGGACGAGAACAGCCCTGAGGATGTACAGCCGCACCGTGTGGCAAGGCCGGCGATCGACTACCAGGCGCTGTTCGCCGTCACTCCCAGCCCCTGCATGGTGCTGGGCCCGGATCTGGTGCTCGCCGACGTCAATGAGTCGGCCTGCCGCGTGACCGGCCGTACCCGGGAAGATCTGCTCGGGCGGTACCTCTTCGATGCCTTCCCCGACAATCCGGCGGACCCCGATGCTGACGGGGTGCGGAATCTGCACGGCTCCCTGCGCCGGGTCCTGCGCTCGAAAGAGCCGGACACGATGGCGCCGATGAAGTACGACATCCCCGTGGCCGACCGGCCCGGTGAGTTCGAGGAGCGGTGGTGGTCGGCGATCAACACCCCGGTGCTCGGGCCGGACGGGCAGGTGGAGTGGATCCTCCACCGGGGGGAGGACGTGACCTCGTTCATCCGCTCCCACCCCCGCCTGCGAGAAGGCGGTGCGCTCAGTGACGTGCAGGCGAGGGAGGTCGAACTGTACGCGCGGGCGCTTGAGCTCAAGCGACTGAACGAGGAACTGCGCCAAGCCCACGCCCGGGAACGCCGGGTCGCTCTCACCTTGCAGGAGGCCATGCTCCACTCGCCACATCTGGCCCGGCACCGGGACACCGCGGTGCGCTACCTGCCCGCGGCCGGGTCACTGAACGTGTGCGGCGACTGGTACGAGGTGGTCGACCTGCCCGAGGACAGATTCGCCGTCGCGGTCGGCGACGTCGTCGGCCACGGCCTGGAGGCCGCCGCCGTCATGGGGATGCTCCGCAGCGCGTTGTCCGCCGTCGTCCGGGCCGTCGAACGGCCCGCGAGGGCCCTGGACGTCCTGGGCCTGTATGCACGCGACGTGGAGGGTGCGCTGGCCGCCACCGTCGTCCAAGCCGTCGTCGACACCCGCGCTCGCCGCATCATGTACAGCAGCGCCGGCCACCCGCCCCCTATCCTGCTCCACCCAGATGGCACCTTCGACCTTCTCGACCGGGCCACCGACCCTCCGCTGGGAGCCCGCCCCGAACACGTCCCCCACCCCCATGCCGAGCTGCCCTACACCCAGGGCGACACCTTCGTGCTCTACACCGACGGCCTCATCGAACGCCGCGGCGAGGACATCGACGCCAGTCTGCAGCGCCTCACCGACGCGCTCACCCGCCATGGAGACCACGAGCCCGAAGGCCTTGCCGACGCCCTGCTCGCGGAACTCGGCGTCAGCAGCGGCGCCCGCGACGACGTCGCTTTGATCGTCATCCGCCTATGACCCGCGCGCCGTCAGGGGACGCGCCGCGGGTTGCGCATCCCGCCAACTGAAGCGCACCGACCACGCCTGCGGGACTGCCTGTCGAACCGGGCGTAGCGACCACGAATGCGCCATCCATCCCGAACACACCTCGCCACATGCGATGAACAGAGCCGTCGTAGCCAGCCAGGCACCACCCGCTTGCCAAATATCGCAAGGGGAGGCGGTCCCCGCACGTCGCCTACTGCACGGCGACGTAGTCCCCGGTCGACGACTTCGCCCCGGAGGTGGAGTTTCCGTAGTACGTCCAGCGCCACGTCCCCGGCCCGGTGGCCTTCACCGTGGTCCTGACCGCCCCCGTGCTACTCGACGTCGCCTTCTTGACCGTCGTGTACGAGGAGGCGCCCGCCGCCTAGCGCCGGCGGGTTCGTGCTCGTCCAAGCCACCCTCACCCTGCATCTGGCCGGCTCAGACCGATGATGGCAAAACTCGCTGACAGTGGGTATTGCGGATCATGTCCGCACGGAGGGGCACTGACCTGGTGCCTCGTCCGATGCGGCCAGCCGGCCCCTCACCCTTCGATCGTCCGTTGAAGCCTCTTGAGGAGACCTCCGCCGACAGTTGGCACATCGTAGTGGCGGGCGGCTTTTACCGACCCGGTCAACCCGGGACCGAGCAGTCCAGGATCCGCCCGTCCACCGTCCCCACGACCAGTCGCTGTTGCTCCGCCCGGTACGCGGCGGACACCGGCGTGACCGGGTGGCCGTGCGCGCGCAGGGTGTGCCGGGCTCGCACCTGGCCCGTCGCCGTGTCCAGGGTCTCCACCTCGCCGGTGAGATAGACGACGTACACCCTCCGCTCGTCGCCGTCGAGATCGGCGAGCGGCTTGTCGGTGCCGTACACCCAGCGTGCCTCTCCGTCCGGCAGTCGGCGGCTCACAACGTACGTGCCCTCGCGGGCTTCCACGTAGGTGGCGCCCTGTTCGTACGACCGGCCCGCGTGGACGAGGCTGTGTGTCAGCTCGACGGCGGGGCCGTACCAGGGCTGGAGTGCGGACGCCGGGTCCCAGCGCAAGGGGAAGAGGGCGCGCAGGGTGGCGGGGCCGTGGGCGCCTGGAGGATCGATCGCGTGGATCCACGGCGCGTCGTCGTCCGGGCCGGGGCCGTCCACATACAGCAGACGAGCGCTGTGTCTGACGCGCAGCGCCGGGGAGTTGGAGCGGCTGGGGGCGAGGCCGAGGCGTGCCGCCTCCTGATGCGTGGGGGCGAGCAGCAGCGCGGCGTGTGCGGCGCGCCCTTGCGGGCGCAGGGCGAGCCAGCCTTCGTCCGCGGCGCACAGTGCGGGGACCGACGGCACGTCCACGCAGTCCACGGCACCACCGTCCGCCGACGATATCCGCCGAACAGTGGTCGCGCGGTCAACCGGGCGACCCGTCACCTCGTCGCGCCGGTAGCCCCGGTACGTCACCCACGCCGACTCGTCGTCGGGGGCCGCCTCGACCCGGACGCTCCCCTCCCCGTCCGCAGGGAGAGCCCACCTCAGCGCGCCCGACGGATCCCAGCATTCGAGGTCCGTGTGCCAGCCGGTGGCGAGCACCCGGCCGTCGGCCAGCACTGCAAGGTCCCGCACCTCCGCCCGCCGCCGCCACCGGCCCTCCGTCAGTCGCGCGAGGGTGTCCTCCACACGCGGGTCGTGGAGGAGTCCGCTCTCGACCATCGGTTGGTGTGTGTCGTCGGGGTCGACCAGACCGGCCGGAGCGGACAGCCAGTCGTCCACCGCGACGGCCAGCTCGAAGCCCTTGCGGAAGCCGCCGTCCTTGTCCTCGGGGGAGAGCAGCATCGCGAGGCTGCCGTCCTCCAGCCAGCGCAGGTGGCGCACTTGGCGGCTCTTGCTCAGCAGGTTCGTCACGCGCCCGGTCTCCAGGTGCAGCAGGAGCAGCTGTCCCTGAAAGTCCCACGAGCCGTCGTAGCGGCCGGTGCCGACGGCGACGAGCGGCAGCTCGGGGTGAGGCTCGATGGCACATACGGAGTAGCGGGAGGCAACGACGTGGCGCGGACGGAGGGTGCCGGCCTCGTACACGCCGATCCGGTGGCCGAGCCAGTGGCCCGTACCGCGCCACATGACGTGCCCGAGGTCACCGGCCGCGACGACACAGCCGTGACGCGCGTCGGTCACCGCCCACACGGGCCGGCCGATCTCGGCGAACGGCTGGTCCCCGAGTATCCGGCGGACGGTCAGCTCATCCGGCACGACAATCTCTCCCCCCAGGTGGCGCACAGTCTGCCAGGCCCGGCGCTTTTCCTGCGGTCTTACGAGTAGATCCAGAGTCCGGGCACCAACATCCTTTTCGTCACGCTCGACTTCCTGCGCCACCGCGTGGCCCACCGCGCTCTCGGACAAGGTCGCACGCGGCGCCTCGACGGGCTCCTTCCGAGCGGGCATGGGAACGCCCACAGACACCCGGAACCTCACCCTGCCCACCCGCATGGCGTTCTTCTCCCGCTTCCTACCCGAACTGCCCCAGCCCCAGCAGCCAGCCCGCCTGTGGGCGTGCCGCCCACTGGCCTTCAAGCCGGACGGCCGACGCAAGTCGATCCAGCCGATGGCCGAGCGGCTGCCGGACGGGAACATGCAGGCTCTGCAGCAGTTCGTGAACCAGTCGCCATGGGACTGGAAGCCGGTTCGCCAGCGGACAGCCGAGCGGTTGTGCGGGACCATCAGCCCTGAGGTGTGGATCGTCGACGATGTGTCGTTTCCCAAGTGCGGGACCGCGTCGGCGGGAGTGGCCCGCCAGTACTGCGGGACGCTGGGCAAGCGGGCGAACTACCAGGTCGCGGTCAGCGTGCACGCGGCTACCGACACCGCCTCGTGCCCCTTGGAATGGGAACTGTTCCTGCCCGAGGAATGGGCATCCGACCATGAGCGGCGTCGACGGGCCGGGGTGCCCGACGAGGTCGGGCATGTCTCCGAGGCGCGGCTTGCGCTGGGCCTGCTCGACCAGTTGGCCGCACAGGGCCTGGCACTGCCAGTGATCGTGGCCGATGCCGGCTACGGCCGCAGCGTGTCCTTCCGGATCGCTCTCGAGCGCCGCGGCTGGCCCTACGTCATGGCGGTGGATCCCAAGGAGATCGCACGGTCTGCCGATGCCGAGCCGCACCACCCCGCCTACAGCGGGCTGGGGCCACCCACCTTGCCCCACTACCGCGAGGCTCCCCAGCCCTTGCGCACATTCATCGCGGCCGATATCTCCTTTGAGGAGGGCACCTGGAGGCAGGGCAGCCAGGGGACGATGACCTCGCGTTTCGCCGTCCACGGGGTGCGGCCCGGTCTTGTTGATGCAGCGTTCCGTGTTGCGGCCGCGGTGGAGCCCGGCGTCGTGGGCGAGGGGTCGCCCGCCCCGGCGCCCCTTCCTCTTCTTGCGGTTGGCGGCCTGGTCCGTCTTCTCCGGAATCACCGCCCGGATCCTGCAGCTGCGCAGGTATGCGCGATTGGCGCGGGAGGAGTACGCCCAATGGGGAGCGAAGGTCGGCGAGAGCTGCAAGGTCATGAATCGGAAGGCCAAGAACCAGCGGTGGGCAGCAGCCGTCATCTCTACGGGGATGCCGCCGATCTCGGCTCCGCCCGTACTACCTGTGCATCCTCGGCCCCGACTACCCCGACGCCGACGACCACACGCACGTCGACCACCGCTCGAGCCAGTTCTGGTCGGCCCCCACCTGCGGCATCTGACCCCGTCCGCAGGCGGGCCGGGGCGGCGACGCACACACCGTCCCCGCATCGGAACGAAGGTCCAGCAGTGCACCGGCGCAGGAACGCGCAACGCCTGGTGCCGCTGCCTCGTGAGAGGTCGGTGCGCAGCGCCACCCGCGAAGCCGCGGCCTCGGATCCGTGCCGATCCGTTGGACCGGTGCGGGGCCGGCGGCCTGCGGGTTTACGGTGCGGGGTGTGGGCACGATGTGGCGGCGCCGACCGCGGTACTGTCCGAGGTCGATGACGGCCTGGTGGCGTGCTCAGGGGGCCAGCTGTGCGCCGTAGATGGTCTGCAGAAACACGTTCCGCGTCAGCCACTGTCAGTGGTCCCGCATACGGTTCTCCAATGGATCATCAGCGGTCATCGCTTTGCCAAGGGGGCAACTTCACAGTCCGGGAGGCCGGGCAACGCTCCCTGAGAGCCGGCGATATGGGTGGGCGTGCTCCACGTATGTGCACGTCCTGCCGGGGTGAAGATCACACATGAGCGACACTCCGATGCACGAAGCAGGAGACGTACATGAGGCGTGGGGCCGGGTAACCGCGTGGCTTGGACGGAACGACCCTGAAGCTCTCGCTGCGCTCGGCGGCCAGGGGGGACATGCGGCGATTAGCGAAGCCGAACTGCGCATGGGTCTGAAGCTGCCGGGGGAGATGTGGCAGTGGCTGCTGGCGAACGACATTGATGCAGGCAGGCAACCCGATGGCCAGTCGTGTCTGGTGGCCCTGGGGTGCGAGGTAGGCATCCCCGGTGGCCATCTCCTCCTTGGCCTGACGGATATTCAGCGGGTCTACCTCAGCCAGATGGCCTTGGAGGAGATGCAGCCGTTCGCAGACCGCGACTATCCGCTCTGGCGTCGTGAGTGGGTGCCAATCGCCGCGGAGCGCGACGGTCTCTACGGGACGTTTCTGGACACGCTCAACGGAACCATTGGAACGTGGGCTGAAGCATACGGTCCCGAGGAGGGCGTATACGCCTCGTTGTTTGCTTTCTTCCAAGAGACGGCGGACCGGCTGGAGGGGGTCTCCTCGGGAGACTGGAGAGGCCCCGGCAAGTCTGCTGGACCCCGTAGGCTCGATCCCCGTCCGGAAGACGAGTCGATACGCCTCTGGGCACGCACCAACGGCTACCTCGTAAATGATCATGGGCGTATCCCTGCGGCCATCCGCGAGGCTTACGAGGTATCACAGAGGTGAGCACCAACTCCGGCTGTGCCGGTCACTCCCATCGCCGTACGTCGGCAAGGGGTTGGGCCCGCCCTCTCCGACGTGTGCCCCGCGCGCGCCGCCAACCGCGTTTAATCGCCGCGCATTTCCCGCCTGGGCCACAAGAGCGCGCCTCCTTCACTCTCCGCCCTGTGGACTTTGGCCTCCTCGCCGGCTGGGTCGCAGAAGGGGGCGTGTGCCTGGGCGCCGGTGGCCCGAACGGCACCGATGTCCAGGGTGGTCAACAGCACCCGTCAGATCCTGGCGGCGATCTCGGACCAGCGGGTCGGCTACCACGGCCCGGGACCCGAGACGGCGAAGGAGAAGGTCGAGGCCGTACACCGATCGAATGCAGTTCGCCGTCAACGCGATCGACGAGAACGGGCCATTTCCCGCCAGCAGCTGAGTGTGGTCTCCAGTCCGCACATACGCCGCGGACTGGTAGGAGACAATCCACGCCGGTTCGTGCTCCTCGACATGCGTCACTCGCAGTTGCCCCGGCGACTCACGATCCAGCTGCGCCTCCACCAGCCTGACGGCGAATTCACGGTCGATCATTCAGGCAGCCTCTCCCACCGGCGAGGCAACGACCAGCAGTTCTCACCTGCTCCGACTGTCAGCCCAGTTGTCACCGGAGCAGAGAGTGATTCCACTGCTCGAAGAGCCATCGGATGGTCAGAAACTCCAGCTGTAGAGGCCACCACCCGTTCTCACCGCATTCGCCGCGAGCCGGGCAACTCCCTGCAGGACCGCCAGTAGATCATCGTCGGTCATCTCGTCCCCGTCCTCAGACCGGAGCCTCGTGGTCCAGCGAACTGCAAGTTCCTCCAGCTCGGTGGAGCTGGCGTTGGCCAACGCATGGGTCAACCGCTGCGGCAGCGCGAACACCTCAACGCCATCGTTCAAGGGGGCAGTGACCCACTCAGGCCACGACCACCCGAGGAGTTGCTCAATTGGTTGAGGGACCTCGGCAGAGGGCTCCTCGAAGTACATGTCCCATTCGGCAATGGCACTGTCCGGCTCGATGAAACGGCAGGTCACAGACTCAAAGGCCTGACCAGGTCCCCGTCGGCGCGTCGCGGCGGCAGTCTTGTCGTCGGGAGCGAGGAAGAACACTATGTCGTGGGCCATTCCAGCATGATGGCAATTCACTCGACTGGCGCCGATGACAGACCTCGCGACCAGGAAGCGGCCCTCCAGAACGGCCTGGGCGGCACGCACGCGCAGTAGATGCCAGCGCGCCAGCGGCAGCCCGCACCGGTCCGCGATTTCCTCGATGCCTCGGACGGCCTGGTCCACCAGGTCCAGACGGCCGAGCAGATCCCCGGTCTGTACACGCCACATGTGGCCCATCACCGCGGAGAGCAGGTCGCCGAGCCGTCCGGCGCGGGACACGGTCAGCTCGCCCAGGCGCAGCCGGCCGAGCACCTCGTCCCGCACGAGGTCGTGGGCGAAACTGTTGGCGCGCCCGGTGTCTGGTCCGGACAGCCGGTGTCCCTCGAACTGGAGGACTTGGACGTGATCTGCGTCGTGCTCGGCTGCGAGATCGGCGACCTGCTGATCCCCGACTCTGAGAACGTCAGGCGCCCAGGTCAGCAGGCTGGCGTCCAGGAGGCGACAACCGGCTCGATGGTAGTTCCGCGGTTTGCTGGGGCGAGTGCCCGCACTGGCGGGCGAGGGTATCGAGGTCTGTACTGCCGGCGTCGCCCGGGGTGCGCGAGGCCGGAGCCGACGCGGCCAGCTGCACGGTACGGTCGCCCCGCCGGTAGGGCGACCGGGGCGGGGTGCATCGCCCCCTGCGCGGCACGGGCCCGCGCCCGGCTTCCCGGCCGCGGATACAACAAGCACCCTCGCCGCCCGCGCCGACACCCGCTCCACTTCACCTTCGACGTTCTCCAAGCCGTTCTCGCCACCGTCCAACAGACTGTCTTCGGCCTCCGCTACGCCCGTCGTGCGGTTGTTGCGCAGGCGGGGGTCGGCGAGGGCTTCGATCGTGTCGGGACCGGATGTGAGGGTGGGATGATCCTGTTCTCTCCGGTACGCCTGGCGACGCCACGTTTACCGGATCGCCGGTGACCGACGAGGAAGACGAAGGATCGATGACGCTGAACGTGGGCCAACGGGTGCGGTTGGCGGCGGATCTCCGGTTGGCCGGGTCGGTGACCCCGGATGGGGAGCCTCCGGAGGAGACGGGTGCCTTCGCCGCCTCTCTGGCCTTGGCGGCAGGCATCGAGGGCACGGTCGAGCGTGTGGACGAGCATCACCGGCAGCAGAGCCAGGAGGTCCGTGAATATCTGCGCCTCAAGTCGCTCCTCGACGACTTCGGTCACCAGATGCCGCCGGCGAGCAGAAAGCAACTGGATGAGCAGGTGGGGGCCTTGGAGGAGCAGTGGGTCGCCTACCAGCGACGGATGCTCCGCGTCACGGTCCGCGTCCGGCTCGACAACGGATTCGTCCTCGACGATGTCCCCGAGGAGGCTTTCGCCTCTGCCTGACCAGGCGTCGGGGCGCTCGCTTTCCGCGTGCCGGCCTGAAGTCGGGCAGGACCTCGGGTTGAGGATGTGGCATGCGAAGGAACGCCGAGCGCTCCATGAGCTGACGGCCGCGTCGGCACCCGCGCCGCGTTCGCCCGTCGGTGCCTTGCCGCGCCCGCCGTGGCCCGGGCAGGTCCAGGGCGGTTTCGAGGCGGTCGTTCATGCGGGCGGTGGCGGATTGGAAGCCCAGGACGAGGACGGTCGAGCCGCCTCTCGTGCCCGTTCGGTCGGAATGCAGCGGGGCATCACGGTCGCTGGCGGGCAGCGGACAGCAGGCACGAGAACGGGCCCCGGCGGTGTCCGGGTATGAGGCGACACCGCGGGAGCAGGTGCACGAGTTCAATTCCCGCGGGGCGGTCTACCGGCGCACGGTGCAGACGGACGTTTCATGTCGCCGCGTTCGCACTGCCCTGTGAGAGGTCTTCCTTGGAAGGGGGTTTCAGGACGCCTCGCCCACGCGTACGGTCCATCTCGCGCCATTCCGGCCGCAGTCCCGCCAGATTCGTGGTGAGGAAGTACGCGGTGCCGCAGGCGAGCAGCACCGGTACGAGTCCGACAGCGGTCACCGCCGCCCCGGCGATCAGCCCGCCGAGAGGGATACCGGCCCAGGCCAGCGAGTCACCGAGCGCGTTGACCCGGCCCAGCATCCGGCGCGGCACCCGCTCGATGAGGACGGCCCCCATCACCGGGTTGACGAAGCCGGCACCGAATCCACTGACCGCGAAGACGGCCAGTACCACCCCCAACGGGGCATCGGAGGCGAGGACCAGGAACCTCGGTGCCCCGGCCAGGAGGAACCCGGTGAGAACAACTGCCCGCCGCCGCAGCCGGTGCGCGACCACCGCGGCGATCAGGCTCCCGCCGACCCCCGCGGCCCCCATCACGCTGCCCATCAGGCCGATCGCGGTCGGCCCGTTGCCGGACTCCCTGGCCCAGACGGGTACGAGCACCGAGGCGAACGCCGCGTCCAGCAGGTTGGTGATGCCGACCATGACGATGGCGGTGAGCAGCAGCGGCTCGCCGCGCAGGAAGGTGAAGCCCTCGCCGAACCGCCGCCAGTAGCCCGGTCCCGTCTCCCCGGCCGGCGAGGGGGCTTCCTCAGCCGCGTGCCCCATGCCGCGAGGCAGCGCGAGTTTGACGATCACCGATCCGAGGGCGAAGCAGCCCGCGTTGACGGCGAGTCCGGTCAGGGGACCGAGCAGCGCCACCAGGGATCCGCCGATCGCCAGGCCGACGGTGGAGGCGAGCCGCTCGATCACGCCGGACAGACCGGTGGCCCGCTCCAGCGGCACCCGGCCGCGCTCGGCCGCCTCCGGGACCATCACCTCTTTGGCCAGGTCGCCGGGTCCCCGGGCCGCGCCGATCAGCGCGACCAGAGCCAGCAGAAGGGGAAAGGAGAGCAGATCCAGGGCGTGGAGCAGGGGAACCGCGGCGGCGGCGGTCGCGCTGGCCAGATCGGTGGTCCAGGAAACGGCCCGCGGGCCGATCCGGTCCACCAGCGGTCCGGTGACCGCCTTGACCACCACGTAGGGAGTCATCTCGCAAAAGGCGACCATTCCGGTCTGGGTGGCACTGCCGGTTGTGACGAGGACGAACCAGGGCAGTGCCACAACGGAGATCCGAGTGCCGGTCAGCGACACGGCCATGGCCGCCAGCACCCCACCCAGCGGCCGTAAGGACCTCTTGGCGGGTATGTCGCCGGCCTCCGAGGCGTCGTCGGTCATGACGTGGGGCCTTCTTCCTCTTCCTGATGAAGGGAAGGGGGCGACGACGCGGCAGGCGCATCCAGTTCGGGCAGGATCTGCGTGATCACGGCGACCCGTTCGGCTCCCTCGGGGGCACCTGCC
This sequence comes from Streptomyces sp. NPDC060027, assembly GCF_042737005.1. Taxonomy (NCBI): domain Bacteria; kingdom Bacillati; phylum Actinomycetota; class Actinomycetes; order Kitasatosporales; family Streptomycetaceae; genus Streptomyces; species Streptomyces sp. NPDC060027. The sequence continues at coordinate 15,176 of NZ_JBHWVI010000012.1, read as the reverse complement.
GCCGTCTCCGGCGCGTCTCGCCGGTAGCGCGCGATGACTTCCGTCAACTCCCGGTACAGGGCGGCGGCTTCCTCGGGCGTGAGCCGCAAGGCCCAGTCGCTCATGTCGAAGGTGTTCCGCCATGCGCGGGGCATCGTCTGAAGCCCGTTCAGGGTCTGCTGCGTGCGCAGGGTGTAGATGGCGGCGATCGACTGCTGGTAGGCCAGTGCGGCCTCGGGCTCCCGCTCGGCCAGCTCCGGATCGTTGAACCAGGTCGTCCGGTGCACCGAACGCCACCAGCGCTCTCGCGCGTTGCCGCGTTCGGTGTCTTCCTCGACGAAACCGGCCGCGCCGAGCTGCCGGAGGTGGTAGCTGGCCGTACCGGAATTCACTCCCAGCCGCTCCGCCAGGCGGGTGGCCGTCGACGGCCCGTACTTCCGCAGCAGCCCGACCAACTGCACGCGCACCGGATGCGCCAGGGCACGCAGCCCCTTGGCGTCCAGGACAACCGAGTCCTCTTCGACGTTCGGGCCATCCGGCCTCTCCACTGCATCAGCCACGCGACCCACGGTAGACCGCAAAGGGTTCTTCGCAAAGGGTTCTTCGCGAAGAACCCTTTGCGGTTCCGCTCGCCTGCGGGTCAGGTTCGTGCGCCGCTCCGCGGCAACCAGCAGGACCCGCTCCTCCAGCGGCAGGCCCCAGGGCAGCTGTAGATCGCGATTTTCGTAGTACGCGGTCCACCGGGCGGCGGCAGCGGTCGGCTCGGGCTCGGTGGCTGCGGTGGGCCGGCGCGTAGGGTGCCCGGATGACGGCGATGCCAGAGGAGTTCGCACAGAGCACCGTCGACCGCGAGGGGGAGGCCGGGGCGGCGTGGCTCGCCGAGCTGCCCGGGATCGTGGAGGAGCTGTTGGGGCGCTGGGGGTGCGTGCCGGATGGCGAGGTCGTGCACGGGGGCGTCGGCGTCGTCGTTCCAGTACGGCGGCGTTCTGAGGAGAGCGCCGTGCTGAAGGTGTCGTTTCCGCATCCCGGCAACGTCCATGAGCCGGATGCGTTCGTTGCGTGGGGCGGGCGCGGCGCCGTCCTGCTGCATGAGCGCGACGACGAGCGGTTCGCGATGTTGCTGGAGCGGGTTCAGCCGTCGACCCTGGCGGAGGTCGACGACGGCGACGAGGTGGTGACGGTCGCCGGTCGGCTCCATCGCCGCCTGGCCATCCCCGCACCGCCCGGCCTGCCCCGCCTGCGTGAGCAGGCCGATGCCTGGGAAGAGCAGCTGTGCAAGGACGCCCAGGAGCTGACGCACACGCTGCCGCGCGAGGTACTGGATGCCGCCGTGGCGACCGTTCGGGAGTTGGGTCGGGCCCAGCCGGACACCCTCATCCATGGCGACTTTCATGCCCGGAACATCCTGCGTGCCGACCGGGAGCCGTGGCTGGCCGTCGACCCCAAGGGGTACGTGGGAGATCCCGCCTACGACGGCGGCACACTGCTGGGGTCCCGCACGCTGACGCTCCTCGAGGCGGATGACCTGCACAAGGCTGTCAACCGCGTGTTGGACGTCTTCGCCGAGGCCGCGGAACTCGACCGTGAGCACGTCCAGCGGTGGGCCCAGTTCCATGCCGTCCAGGCTGCGTTCTGGGGCCGCCGCCACGGTTTTCGTATCGCCCGCAGCGGACCACGGCTGGACTGGCTCACCGAATTCGCCGACCACCTCGCGGAGTTGCTCACCGAACGCTCGTAGGGCGTGATGGTGTTGGCCGGGTCCGGTGGGCGGACTCGGCCCGCACCCGGGATCAACGGCATTATCGGTATGGCGATTTGGCGGACATCGCCGGAGAAACGGGCCGCCCGCCCGTCTACTGAGTTCACGCCATGACGCCGATCGTGGCATTCTCCGAAGTCCATCACGCTGTCTGATACGGACTGTCGTCAATCGTTGACAGTGCGGTTGATGGTGCATCAGGATCGGATTGCGCCGGGGTGCCCACCGACCACAACCTCACGCTTCGCTCGACAGTCGCCGCACCACCCGCACCCGCTGGTGAGCATCCGTGAGATCCCCGGCACAGTATGCGACCTGACCTGCGGATCTCTCAGGTTCGGCGGGTGGCGAAGGATGTCTCACGGGGGAGAACGGTGAGTAGGCGCAGATCGAAGGCGATGCGGTCACTGGCCCGGAGTTTCGCCGCCGGCCTCGATTGCCTGGACCTGCCTAGACCGCTACCCACCGATGTGCTGCTGGAGGAGCTCATTCGGCTTGCCGCGGTCAGGCGGGGCCGCCAGGTCGTCCTCCGTAAAGAGATCTTTCCGCCACAGACAGCTTCCGGACTGTGGATGGAGTTGGCCACACACGACGTCATCGCCGTGGACCGTCGAGCAGCACCCTGGCACCAGGTCCTGATCGTCGGACACGAGATCTGGCACATGCTGGAAGAGGACTGCGGCGCCCACGACGGCGACCAGGTCACGGCCGCACGCCTCTTCGGCGAGGACAGCGAGCTCGCGCCGGCTATCGCCAAACTGGCCGCGCGCACGCACTTCCGGGAACAAGCGGAACGCGAAGCCGAGAAGTTCGGGCTCGAACTGGTCAACAACCTCAGCCCCTGGCTGGCCCAGGCGGCCGACGAGGCCCCTGCCAGTGAGATCGCCAAGCGCATCGGAGAATCTCTCGGTCTCCGCGCCAGATAGGCAGTCAACTGCCACGGCATGAGCCGTGACCTGCCTCAGCCACGTTGCTGCGACGGGCACGTTCGATCTGCCCATCCAAGGCCAGGAGCGCCGTACTCATGAATGCCACATCCCTTTACCTGATTCCCATAGTCGGCTTATGCCTTGCCTTCCTGGTCCACCTGCCGGTCCGCAGAAAGTGGCGCGTTCCCGTCATCCGGTCCGGCTACCCCGTCCTCGTCCTCGGTGCCCTGACTCTCTTCCACGCCCACCCGCGCGTCATCAAGGAAGTCAACACGCTCACCGGCATAACCAACTTCTCAGCGCCTCTTGTCTACGCGATGAACACCCTGTTCTCCGGTGCCTGCCTCCAGCTGGTGATCGCCTGGAGAGGCGGTGAGCCCGAGAGACTGCGCCGGGCGTGGCGCCGCTGCCTGGTCTTCTACGGGGTGTGCACCGCGCTGGTCATTGTCCTGTTCGTTCTGGGCGACGCGCCGGTTGAACGCACCAGGGAATTCGACCCGTACTACGCGACCACCCCGTACATCAGCGAGATGATCCTGCTGTACCTGGCCTCCCACAGCGTCGCCATCCTGATCATGATGCGGCTGTGTCTGACCTGGCGACGCGACGTCACTGGCCCGCTACGTGTGGGCCTGTCCCTCATCATCGTCGGCAGCTGGTTCGACCTCGGGTTCCAGGCGTCGAAATACACCTCTGTCGCTGCCCGCTGGTTTGGCCACGACCTCGACTTCTTCTCCACATCAGTGGCCCCCGTCCTGGTCAGCGCCGCCGCCGCACTGGTGGCCGCGGGCTTCACCCTGCCTCGCGTGGCCGGGCAATGGGACGCCCTCATCAGCTACCGCACCCTCGGCCCACTGTGGCGGGCCCTGCGGAACATCGCCACCCCCGTCCAACCCCTCAGGCACTGGTGGGAGTTCCCCGAGGAACGGCTCATCCTCCGACTCACCAACGTGCACGACGCCCTGCTGCGTCTGAACCCCCACTTCGACGAACAAGTACACCGGTCCGCCCACGCGCAGGCACTCGCGCAGGGAGCGGAACCGGACCAGGCAGCGGTACTGGCCGAGGCGGAGGTTGTGATGGACGCCATCCGCGCACACGACCAAGAGGCACCCCCCGTCAACGCCGACGGCACCTACCAGCTGACCTCCACCCGGGACTCCGGTCACGCTCTGGCAGACCTGTCCCGGGCCCTGCGCCACCCCCGCCCCACAGCGGACGCGCTCAGACACACATCTGCGCCCTCCGCTCAGGGATGACCGACGAAAGGACACCGCATGCGCACCGCCGTCATCGTGGGCGGAGGAATGGCCGGCATGCTCGCCGCTCAGGCCGTCAGCGGCTTCGTGGACGAAGCCGTCATCATCGAACCGGACGACCTGCCGGATACACCTGCTCCCCGCACAGGCCTGCCCCAGGCACGGCACATCCACATCCTCATGGCTGGCGGAGCCGACGCCGCGGACCGTCTGATCCCCGGCATCCTCGACGACTGGACCGGCGCGGGCGCGCACCGGCACACACTCACCACAGACATGGTCGCTCTCTCGCCCGAGGGCTGGTACCGGCGATGGAAGCCGAGCCACCACTTCCTCATGACCGCCAGCCGCGACCTCCTCGACCGGGTGGTGCGCAACCACGTCCTCAAGAACAGCACGGTCAGGCTACTGGGCGGCCGGAAGGTCACCGGCCTGCTGGGCAACGACAAGCAGGTCATGGGAGTCCAGCACGCCCCCTCCCGCGGACAGGACAGCGGCCGGTCGCAGGAACTGCCGGCCGACATCGTCATCGATGCTTCCGGCCGGGCATCGCGGGCAACAACGTGGCTGGACAAGCTGGGAATCAACGGCATTCCCGAACGGTCCCTGGACACCGGACTCACCTACGCCAGCCGCATCTTCCGCGCCCCCGAAGGTGCCGAGAAGATCCCCGTCTTCAACGTCATGGCCGATCCGCGTGCCGGAAACGGCCAGTCCGCCGCGCTGGCCCCGATCGAGAATGGGCTGTGGATCGCCAGCCTCGCCGGCATCAAGGGACACGGACCGAGCCGGGACCCCGACGCCTTCGTACGTTTCGCACTCGGGCTGCGCCACCCACTGATCGGACAGCTCCTGCACAACGTCGAAGCGGTCAGCGACGTGGCGGTCAACCACAGCTCCCGCAACCGCCGCCACTACTTCGAAAAGGCCCGATCCTGGCCCGATGGGTTCGTCGCACTCGGCGACTCCGTGGTGACCTACAACCCCGTCTACGGACAGGGCATGAGCGTCGCCGCGCGAGGCGCACTCGTGCTGCGAACAGAGGTCGAGAGGGCCGGTGACGTCCGCTCACCAGGCCTGGCCCGGCGGATACAACGTGCCACAGCCGGTCCGGTCCAGGCAGCCTGGGCTCTGGCCACCGCTCAGGACATCCACTACACGAGCGCCCACGGCCAGACCCCCAGCCGGGCCGACCGGCTGGCGAGCTCCTTCAGCAGGCGCCTGTCCCTGACGGCCACCGGGTCGCCATTCATGGCGAACGCTGTCACGGACGTCACCACCATGCGCAAGAGCGCCACCCGGCTGATGAGGCCGGACGTCCTATGCGCCGCAGTGGTCGGCCCCCTCCTGTCCCCGCTTGCCGGACCCCAACTCACCGACCGAGAACGCCGCCTGATCTCTCCCGTCAGCCCGGGCGCCAGCTCTTCGGAAACCCTCGCCCCTGACGCCGTTCACGACGTCACAGCACACACCTCTCATCCATGACACTGCTGCCCCCGCCCGAGGTATGCCCCGCCCGCGTACGCGGGCGGGGCCCGTTGCCGACGTCGGAGACCGGATGGAAGTACTGGGAGACTTCGGCATGACCTATTCGAATCCCCGGGCCTACCTTGCCGCGTGCGCCGTGGCGGCGTCGGCATTCCTGCTTGCCTCGTGCACGTCCGGCAGTGGTGAGGGGGAGGCCGCCAGTGCTCCGCCGTCGACGTCCGTGCCGAGCGAGTCTCGAACGGCAAACGCATCGTCCGAGAAGAAGTTCACCGAGCAGGCCCAGGCGGCCCTGGCCGCTGTCCGCAGCGGGAAGATGGTCGAGACGGGAGTCGAGCGGGTAGCCGACGGAATCCATACTGAGCCCACCCTCAGCGAGGGCAAGACTTATCGGCTCAACGTAGTTTGCTTCGGCAGCGGCAGCGCCCAGTTGACCTTCGTACCGGCGAGCGTCGGCACAGAGACCAAGGTGCCGTGTGATCAGTCAGTGGTCCAGCAACGCGTCCAGCAACGGATCACGATGCACAGGTCGATACACATCGATGTCGACGGGGCCAAGGGATCGACCGGCATGATTGCCTGGCAGATAGAAGCAATCTGATCCGGCATGCGCTTTCCGGGCCTCGTAGCGGCCGGAATGGCCGTCGCTGACCAATCTCGCGAAGCTGGTCGCCAGCAGGCACCGGCCATGACGCAGGCCCCCGACCGATGGTGCTGGTCAGGGGCCGTTCACCCGCGGTGGGTGTGGGATTTGAACCCACGGTGACATCACTGCCACGACGGTTTCAGAGGATTCCCCGTATGGGGTTCCTTGGGGCATGTTGTGGAGCCGTTGGTGGCTACCTGAGGCTGAAGCTCAGGATCAGGGCCCCGCGTTCTGACTCTTGGAGTTCGCGGTGCTGAGCCCTTGTGCGAGACCGTGCCCCGCCGCTCCACGCTCCAGCGCCCCAGGTTCCCCCGAGCCGCCCCTGCGCCGCAAAACGACCAGACACACCGCGAACGCGGCCGCAAACGCGACCACCATGGAAATGATGAGAATCATGTGTTCCCCATTTGCTGAGGGAGCCGCCGCGGGCGACCCGGGCCTGCCCGCGTGGCACCCTGACTGCTCCGGTCGCTTCGCACCCCTGAGAGCCCCCGTTCGGACTCTCCGCAGGTCGGCTTCGGATCATAGCTTCCAGGGAAGCCCATGACACAGCATCAGTTGATCAGGGCAGGCCCGCTGTCGGTGACGCTCGAGTGCTCAGGGCCGACCTGTCGAAGCTCGCCATGATCGGCTTGACGGGGTCGCGACCCAGTACGACCACCGGCGGCAGGGTCAGGAGAGTCTGCACGGGTGTCCACAGGTTCGCCATGGGGTCGGCCGGCCGGCACGAGCCGTTTCCGCATCCCGGGATGGCATCCCAGGCACTCCCTGTTTCCGCAGTTCAACAGGGGTGGGATGGTTCCACCGTTGCAGGTGTGGCGGTAGCTGTTGTCGCGGAGCCCCGGCGTCCTCGAAGCTCTGGGTGTCGCACCGGCCGAGGCGGAACGACCGCTCCGGCAGCGGCGTGTCGACAGCCCGCGGGACCCGCCGCCACACAACGGTCCCGGCGCGAGGAAACCTGGCTGGCCCCTGACCGATCGAGCGGTCGGGCCGTCCTGTCCTTGAATCGGACGCGGACAAGGTGGCGACACGGCGGCAGGCTTCTTCGGCACCAAAGCCGGAGCAGCCGAGAGCAACCCCATTTCGGACCAGAGAAGGAACACGCACATGAGCAGGAACACCCCCGCACACCGTGGTTCGGGCCGCCTCGCGGTCGCCGCCGCCGGCCTCGTCCTGGCTGTCGGACTCGGTGTGTCGACACAGGTGTCGGCACAGGCCGCCGTCCATTCCCCCGCGAAGGTGTCCGCCGCCGCAACGAAGTCGGCCAGCGGTACGACCGGCCAGGCGGTGACCCGGGTCGCCGACTTCTACGGCGCGTACATCGACGCGAAGGGCGACTACGCGGACCCGGACGCCACGCTGGCCACGGCGCTCCGCAAGCACTACCTGGCGCCCGACTTCGCCGAGCGGCTGGCGGCCTGGGAGGAGACGAACGGGGTGGACGGAGTCCTGCGTGCCCAGAACGTCCCGGCGCGGTGGACGGTGACCGACAACGGCGCCGTGGGTATGGGCCATGAGGTGATCGTCACCCTGACCTTCGGCAGCGGGGAGACGACGCAGAAGACCAAGCTCTTCGTGCTGCTGGAGCGCTACAACCACATCGTCGACATCACCACTACGACCAACGGCTGACGGCGGAGCCGCTCCGCCCGGTCCGTCCGGCCGAGGTCGGTTGTGCGTTCTCAACAGGGCCCATTGCCTGCGACAGCCGGCTGACCGCCCGCCCCAGTGCCCCGGTTCGGGACAGGGCACCGGAGCGGGAAGTCGCCAGATGCCCTCCGAGAGGCCGCGCTTCGGCCCTGCCCTCGATCGCGGGGGCACACAGCGGCCTCTGCCGGAAGTCCGGGCAGCCGCACAGGACTGCGGAGAGCTTCGAGGCGTCGCCCACAGACGGACGGGCGTCTGGTCGACGACTGTGTCGATGAGCGTCATCCGCCACCACAGCCAGGTCCGGCATCCCGGACCGGTGAGGCCTGGTGAGGCCGTAGCCGCTCGCCCCGTTTCTTGTCGCCGCAGATGGCTGCTGCGAGGCCGAGGCGGGCCGGCGACTCCTCGAACTCACCACATAGGACACCGTCCAAGCTCCGTGCTGCACGGGGGGCGGAGCACCCGAACTTTCGCGTCCACCGCTGATCGCGATCCCGATATTCGAGAGGACGCTCATGGCAGAGCAGGATCCGAACAACCAAGCAGGACATACCGTGTTGCCGCACGCACCGCAGTCGGCCGGGAGCGAGCCGACGACCTGGCAGCCGGCGCTCGAGATGGACCGCGTTCGCTCGGCCGCTGCCGGCCTCGGGGTGTTGCGGCTGGCCCGGCGGGAGCCCGGCGGGGCAGGCGAGTCCCTGCGTGGCATCGCGCTCGCCGTCGGTTCGGCGGCCGGCCTGGCCGTGACCGGCCTGATCCTGTCCCAGTTCGAGGATGCCGGCTGGGTCCAGATCTTCCGTGGGCTGCTCATAGCCCTGATCGCCGGCGTGCTGATCGGCCTGATTCGGGCGGTGCGTGGGCTGGTGCGGGCCCGGATGGCGGTCTACGTCTACGACCACGGCGTGGTCGGCACGGCCCGGCGCAGCATCAGGACGATCCGCTGGGATCAGGTGACCCAGATCGTCGTCTTCTCCACCGAGGGCGTGCACATAGCCGCGGAGGAGCGGCCGATGATCATTCCGGCCGCTGTGGTCGGCGGAGGAGCGGCGGACAGGGCCGAGTTCCTGAACGCCGTCGTGCCGCCCCTGGAACAGCGGGGCGTCGAGGTTCTACGATTTTGACCGTCCCCGTCGCCCCCCGGCGGCACCAAGCCGTCACTTCGAGGGTGTGGCTCGGCTCGATCTCACCTCACCGTCCAGTTGCGCGTTGGCGATGCGCTCGGCATCCGCGGGCAGCGGAGGGTGGTCGGTGAGGTCGTCCAGGGCTTGGCCGACCGCCGTGCGCTCGGCGCTTCGTGTCGTCACCCGTGCCACATCAGATCACCGACCGACCGACCGACCGCCCGCCCACGGCCACCGCGCCCATGACCGACCCTGCCGTGATCAACCCTGCCGTGAACAACCCGTCGCCGACGTAGGGCCGACCGCCGTTAGCCGCCTTTCGTCGTACCGCAGCAACAGGAACGCGGACGTTCTCGGCAGCCGCCGGTGTTGCACAGCCGCCGACAGCCGACGGCCGGGCCATCACCACAGGTCCCGGACACCACTGGGGTGGCGTTCGCAGGTAGGTGTTACTTGCTGACGGCGAAACGCATCAGGGCGTGTTCGTCGCCCTGCTTGACCTTTCCCGTCACATTGATCACTTCGAGTTTCCAACTGCCGCCCACCCGCATGGCCTTGGCCACGGCGCAGCCGTTGTCCTGAGTGAGCAAGCTCGGCCAGATGTCGGCGACCTGCTGAGAGTTGCCCCCGGTGGCGTCGTACACCTTGAAGCTGATGTTGCGCGCCTTCTGGAAGGAGCTGCCCTTCTTGTACGCGGCCGCTACGAACACGATCGACGTGATGTTGGGCGGTATGCGGGCGAACTCGACGGTCACCGTCTCATCGTCCCCGTCCCCGTGGCCGGTCTGGTTGTCGCCGCTGTGTACCAGTGAGCCGTTGCCCATGGGGTCGAGTGAGTCGAGCCCGGCGAGGCGCACCGGATCCCCGCCCTGCATGGCGACGGCGATCAGGTCGAGGTCGGTGCCGGTCTTGCGGCGCAACTTGCCCAGTACCCCGCCGCTGCTGCCGGCGGTGGGATCCCAGGAAACCCCGATGGACAGGTGGGTCACTCCGTCCAGGTCGGCCGGGCCGTCTTCCTTGGTGAGGGTAATCATGTGTGGCTCATCCTTTGTGAAGGGGACTACAACACGCAGAGTGTGCCTGGTGCCCTCGTGGTTCCACGTGAGGGGCCCCGATGATCGTGTTTCATGAGCCCCGCTCAGCGGGGGAGTTGCGACGACCACCAGAACTCAAGACTTCCTGGGACTTGCGGCAGGGTCGGCGCAGTCGTCTGATATTCTCGATCTTGAGCTGGTCGGCGGACAGTCGAGCCAGTTCGTGTGCGTCGGTGGTCCAAGGAAAGACGTCCCGCTTCCTGCGGGGAAATGCAGGTGCAAGGCCTGCCCGGCGCTCTGTGAAGACCCTGTCCCGAGTTATCGGGGCGGGGTCTTTTTCTGTCGGCTCCGCTCACCCGCCGCCTTGGCGCCCGATGGGCCGGACGGTGCCGTCTCGCAGGACCCGCACGCGGGCGCGGCGGCTCGCTTCGTAGGCGTGGTGGTGAGCCTGCGGGAAGTACATACTGCTGAGGTCGCCGCCGGGCAGGAAGCGGACCAGCCAGGCCACCGATTCGGCGCCTTCGGCGGCGGCAGCGGCGACGGTCAGAAGCTTCTCGTAGTCGTTGCGCAGGGAGCCGAAGCCCGCGCTCGGGGTGCTCTGGAAGTACTGGAAGACCGTCTTGGTCCGGGACGGCGGAACGTGATCCGGGATCTCGTACCGCCCCAGATGCTCGCCGCTGCTCAGCCGGTACAGGCAGTCGTCCACCTCGTCCTCGGGGGAGAAGGCGTACAGCCAGTCGCGCGCCTTCACCCCGTCGCGACCCGACAGCCCGGCTCTGGCCCGAAGGTCCTCCACGATCCCCGTGACGCCGTACGGCACCAGGACGGAGACGAGGCGGTGCGGAGTCGAGACGGATTCGTCCCCCTCCTCCTCGATGTTCCAGCGGTCCAGGAGCACCACGCTGCCGTCCACGATCGCCGTACGGATGACGTCGAGGCCCACCGGCGCCCCCCACGCCGCCAGCGTCGCCGCGGCCGCCACCCGTACGCTCGTGTCGGGATGGGTGACGAACGTGTCGAGCTCGCCGGGGTCTCCGGGGCTCTCGTCCAGGCATTCCAGCGCGAGGCAGCGGGCCTGGGCCGTCACCGTGTGGTCCCGGACGAGGGCGAGGAGCGCGTCGCGCGGCGCGCGGCCGTGACTCTCGGCGATGTGGTCCCGGACCGCCGTCAGCAGCGCACCGGCACTCCCCATGGACCGGAACCGGTCCAGCAGCGTCCGTACCCCGGCCTCGCCCGCCGCGTCCAGATAGGCCCCGGCCACATCCTCGTTGTCGAGCGGTCGCAGGAGGAGCTCCAGCAGCCGTTCGGCCGTGCCGGGCTCCCGGGTGTTCTTGAGTGCGTCCCGCGCCGCCGCCGCGATCGTCGAGAACCACGGGGAGCCCGTACGGCTTTCCAGGGCGTGCAGGAAGACCTCGGCGGGGGCGCCCGCCTGACCCAGTGCACGCATGATCATGGCGATGTCCTTGGCAGCCGACCAGTTGTCGCGTGCGGGCGCGCCGGCCAGGGCGGTCAGCCTCCGCTCCAGCTCCGCGCGCAGCGCCGGTACCGCGGCCTCCACGCGCAGCGTGCCGAGCGCGGTGATCAACGCCTCCCGCAGATAGAAGGAGTTGACGCCGCCCAGCCCGAAGACGCCCAGCAACCGCTCGCCCACCCGCCGTCCGCCGTGCGCCTCCAGCGCCTGGATCAGCGCGAGCCGGGCCTCGCTGTCCCTCTGCTCCTCGCAGATGTACGCGACGATCTCGTCCAGTTGCGCGTCCGATCGCGCCACCCCGACCAGGGCCTCGGCCGCCCGGCGCTGCTCGTCCGGGTACCGGGATCCGTCCAGCAGGTGCCAGACGGAGGCGACGATCTCCCGGCGCAGGGCCACATCGGCCACCCGCGGGCTGCCCGTCAGACAGCGCGCAGCGAGCAGCAGGTCCGTGTGGAAGAGGTCGTCGTCGGGTAGGTCGAGGAGGCCGGCGGCGTCCGTGCGTGGCCGGTCCGGCTCCAGTTGCAGCAAGCCCGACAACAGCGGCGACGCGTCCGGCAGGGACCCCGCCAGCAGCAGGATCACCTCTTCCCACCACGGGTCGTAGCGCGCCCGCACCGCCTGCTGGATACCATCCGCACCCCGCTCCAGCAGGGCAGCGGCGGTGAAGTGCTCCTGGAGGGTGAGGTGCAGGAAGCCGTACCAGCCGTGCGCCTGCGGTTTGAGCAGGCCGTACTGGGCCGCGATCTCGTCGAGGATGGCCCGGCTGTCCTCGGGGGCCAGATCGATGGTGGGCAGGAAGCGGGCGATCTGGTCGAGGAGGTCGTCCTCGGGGAAGTAGCGCAGGCCCCGCTGGTGGTAGTGGCGGGCGATCTCCTTCAGCAGGTCCTGTTTGCGGTCGGTGGTGAAGCGGCTGTACCGCGAGATCTTGCGGTGTGCGTCCCACTCGCGCAGCAGCACCTCCACGCAGCGCTGGTACAACGCCGCGCGGCGTTCGGGGAGTTCGAGATCACGCTCGTAGACGATCGCGATCAGACTGAGCAACAGCGGGTTGGCGGCGAGGGTCTGGAGGCGACCGTTCGCCGAGAGAGCGCGGACGAGACCGGCCCGTCGTCGGTCGCCGGCGCCGAACCAGTTGGCGACGAAGGTCTCGATCTGCGGCCATTCGAAGTCCAGCGCCTCCAGCACCTGGAACTGGGACAGTCCGCCCCGCCAGCCCTGTCGGCGGCAGGTCGTGGCGATCGGCGCACGGGGGAACCGCGTTGCCAGACGGGTGAGTTCGGCCGTCACCCGGTGGTAGGCACTCTCCGCCTCGCGTGCGCTCTCGCCTCCCAGCACTTCGTCCAGCCCGTCGAGCAGCAGGGCGGCGCTGCCGTCGGTGAGCTTCTCCACGATGTAGTCACGGGCGTTCTCGAAGCCGTAGTGGTCGGCCCAGTGCTCCGCGAGGTGGTCGAGCAGCGACTCGTGACCGCTCTCGACAAACCTGAACAGCTCGACGTACGCCGGGAGCACGGGCAGCGACTCGTGCTCCGACTGGGTGGCCATCCGCAGCGCCAGATGCCGCAGCATCGTCGTCTTTCCGGCGCCCGGGTCGCCGACCACCACGATGCGCCGGTAGCGCTGGAGGGCGTCGACCGGTGCGTAGGTGTGGACGGTGGCGTGGCTCTCGGCCGCGGCCCTGGCCTCCGCGCGCTCCGCCTCCGTACGCCAGGTGCGGCGCTCGCCGTCCGTACGGCGGGCCTGTCGTTCCACCTCGTCGGCGGACAGGAACCGCAACGGCTGCTGCTCCTGCACCCCCACCTGCACATACAACCGCTCCAGTCGCAGCGGCCGCGACATGTCCAGGATCCGCAGCGTCGACAGCTCCTGGACCAGGCGTCCGCAGTACGCCGCCGCCCCCGCTTCCAGGGTGCTGCGGTGGGCTGCCACCCGCTCGGCGGCCCGTTCTCGCTCCTGCTCGGCCTCACGGGCGGCCCTGCGACGCTCACGCGCCGTCACTTGCCTTTCGTGCTGCCACTCCTGCTCCTTCAGCCGCATCTGGGCGGCCGTTTCGAGCTGGATCTTCTCCCGCTCCAGGCTCTGGACGCGCTTCACCTGCCACAGCGCCACCGCCGCCGCGATCATCGCGACCAGCAGTCCACCGAGCGCCGTGACGACGGACGCGCTGTCCAGCGCGAGGTACTTGCCCGACAGCGACACAGGCCCCCCTGCCCCTCTGTGCAACCCCTGTCGATTCTGGCAGCGGGCGAGGCCGGATAAACCCCTTCGGCCCCAACATGCGTCGCCGCGCGGAAACTTGAAGCAGCGTGCGGGGGCCGAATCCGGGTTCAGGCAGCCGGAGGGAGGACGCCGACTCCTTGTGGGCGGTCCTGACGGTCGTGCGAGCGGGTACGTGGCGCAAGCTGGGTGAACTCATCGAACTGGCGCCGCATCTGCCGGACGACCCGTACCGGGCCCTGCTGATCGACCACGCGTGTGTGGGTCCCGCCCTGCCCGCCGAACTGGTGGCTGCGGCCCGCCGCTTCCAGGACAGTTGAGGGTCCGATCCGTCCACGACGACGGGGAAAACGGGCCGGACACCGCTGACCGGCCCGACGGAACCCGGGCGTACGGGAGGGCGGTTTGTCAGGGCGTCCAGGGGCCCATGCGGTCCAGGCGGCGGAGCTGTTGGCGAGCGGTGGGAACGTCGAGGCCCTGGCCGCGTGTGCCGAGGCGGTCGGCGACATCGGTGCGGTGCTCGACGGGCTTCTGGTCGTCGTACTTGAACTTGGCCACTACGCCGGTGACCTCCAGACGCAGGCCGCGGATGCCGGGCAGCATCCGGCCGTACGGCGGCTGGTCGACAGCGACGTCGGCGTGGTCGCCGGCGGGCTGGAAATGGGCGAGCTGGCGGCGCAGCAGATCGGCCTTGACCTCGGGGTCGTCGACGATGTGTGCGCGACAGGTGAACTGGACGGCCGTGTAATAGCTGGTGGGGACGCCGTCGGTGGGCGGGGTGTCCGGCTTGGCGCGCCACGGGCCGGGGATGAAGGCGTAGTCGCCGATCACGGTGAGGAGGACGTGCGGGTCGTTCTCGATCGCCTTCCAAACGGGGTTGGGGCGGGCGAGATGGACGAGGAGGTGGCGTCCGTCGCCGGTGAAGTGGGTGGGGACGACGACGGGAGGGTGGCCCGGCAGGCCGTTGACGCTGAGCTGGCCGAAGTCGTGGCCTTCGGCGATCCACGTCTGCCATTCGGCTTCGTCCAGGCTCGCGTCCCAGGGCTGGATGAACATGCGGTGCTCCTTTTGGTGTGAGGCGCGGGGTCAGGTCAGGGCGAGGAGGCCGACCGCGACGGCGGCGGTGCCCAGGCCGACGAACCGGCAGCGGTGGACACACTCGCCGACGACGCCGCGGGCGAGCAGGACGGTGCCGGCCGGGTAGCGAGAGGTGATCACGGCGATGACGGCGAGGCCCCCGCTGCGGGAGGCCCGGCGGGAACAGGAGGGCCCGCTCCGGCTCCCACGAGCTGACTCGCGCCGTCCCCGCGGATGATCGGTGTCCCGCGCCTGTTCCGGGCGAGCGAAATCCCTTGGAGATCGCCCTGTCGGCCATGCCAAGATGACACCCATCGAAGGGGCGTAGCTCAGAGGCCAGAGCGCCGGTCTCCAAAACCGGATGCCGCAGGTTCGACTCCTGCCGCCCCTGCCACCGGTCACGGTTCCCCACCACGGCCGCACCGCGCCGCCTGTTCCGGGAAGTGGCTGTCGGCCCGCCAGAGAGCTTCGAGCCGACGGCCACGGGAGGGGTCCCGCCCACCCTCGACCCAGGCTCGTCTTCCGACCGGCTGTGTGGCAGAACGCTGTGGGCCC